>NZ_JAOCLK010000017.1:0-90338 GCF_029845265.1 Ectopseudomonas oleovorans | reverse complement strand
AGAGGGGGCCAGGATTTCATTCGGGGCGCCCCAGCAGAAATTTCCCGGAGTGCATCCGGGGTACGCAATTGAAGGTGAAACTCATGAATCAGCAACTCGATCCCATTGTCATCGTCAGCGCCGCCCGCACCCCATGGGTGGTTTTCTCGGCGACAGACCCTAGGCGCCGCCGAACTGGGCGCCGCCGCCATCCGCTCGACCCGGAGCGCGCCGGGCTTGCGGCCGAGGCGGTGGACACGGTGCTGATGGGCTGCGTGTTGCAGGCCGGCCAGGGCCAGGCACCGGCGCGCCAGGCGGCGTTGGGCGCAGGGTTGAGCCAGGCGGTGCAGTGCACCACGCTGAACAAGATGTGTGGCTCCGGCATGCAGGCGCTGATGCTCGGCCATGACCAGTTGCTGGCCGGTAGCAGCGAAGTGCTGGTGGCCGGCGGCATGGAGAGCATGTCCAACGCGCCGTATCTGCTGACGCGTGCCCGTGGTGGTTATCGCATGGGCCATGGTCAGGTGCCCGACCACATGTTCCTCGACGGCCTGGAGGACGCCTTCGAGCGCGGCCGGCTGATGGGCACCTTCGCCGAGGATTGTGCGCAGCAGTATCGCTTCAGTCGTGAGGAGCAGGATGCCTATGCCCTGGAGTCGCTGCACCGCGCCCAGCAGGCGATAACGGAAGGCCGCTTCGCCAGTGCGGCTTCACGTTCGCTACGGCCGCCGGCCAAACTGACATGGGCACTGCGCACCAGGCCGCTGCGATGCTCCATCAGCACATGCCCCATGTAGCTCAGCTGCGCGCCGGTGTTGTGGCTCTTGCGGTATAGCCGGGCATCCGGATCGCTGGTCGAGGCGTGGGTGTCGTTGCTGCGTTTCTGCCCTTTGAAGTCCGGCTGGGCATTGCGCGGCCCGGGCTCCTGGTCATCCGGAGAGTCGTCCTTGGGGCGGAAGCTCTTCTGTGAGGCCCACGCCTGCAGCAGGGTGCCGTCGACCGAGAAGTGCTCATCCGACATCAGTCCCTGCTTCTCGGCCAGGCGCACCACTTCGCTCAGAAACTCGGCGGCCACGGTGAGCATTGAGGCGGTCACGGTTCTTCGAGAACACCGAGTGATCCCACACCGGGTCGTCAATGGCCAGGCCGACGAACCAGCGAAAAAGCAGGTTGTAGCCCAGTTGCTCCATGAGCATGCGCTCGCTGCGCAGCGAGTAGAGCAGCTGCAGCAATTGCGCCCGCATCAGCTTCTCCGGGGCAATCGAGGTGCGGCCGGTGTCGGCATACAAGGTGTCGAACAGGGCACTCATCCGTTGCAGAGCGGTGTTGGCCAGCTTGCGGATAGCGCGCAGGGGATGATTCACCGGCACGAAGTCATCGAGCTTGGCGACAGTGAACAGGGACACCTGGGTGATATCGGCTCCACGCATGGAAATCGAGGGCTCCGGCAGATTGGAGCCGATATCGTAAACCACACGCCGCAAAACCAGACAGGGCGTGGGCGAATTTCAACAAGCTGCTAGGTGACGTTGAACAGGCCGCGTACATGCTTCGGCAGGGCCACCGACCTGCCGCTTTCATGATCGATCCACACCAGCTTGCAGTAACCCTCACCATAGACCGTGAGCGGGTCTTCGGCGGTGGTCAGCCGGTGTGCGATCACCAGGCTGCTGCGTCCCACCGCGCCAGCCCGCAGTTCCACCACCACGGTGGCGGGGTGGATCACCGGTTTCAGGTAGGTGTGCTGGGTCTGCAGCACCACCGGACCGAACGGCACGTTGCTCATGGCTACGCCGGCCAGCTCGAACCAGGCGACACGGGCTTCTTCCAGGTACTGCATGTAGATGATGTTGTTGACGTGCCCGTAGCTGTCCATATCGCCCCAGCGTACGGGGATGTGTGCCGTGTGCAGCAAGGTTTCGTCGGTCATGGCTTTTCTTCGCTATGCTGCCCAATCAGGGCTCCAGGCTTTATACTACGCGGCATTCGGCCCGCTGGCGGTGGCCACATTGTTTTCCTCAAGGAGAGATTTAAATGCATGTGATCGGTGCTCGCTGGATCGCGCGCCTGTGTGGCCTGATGGCCCTCGTCGGCCTGAGCCTGCTGCCTGCGATGAGTCAGGCCGCTTCGGAAGAAGATCCTTGGGAGAGTTTCAATCGCCCCATCTTCCGCTTCAACGATACCGTCGACACCTATGCGCTGAAGCCGATCGCCCAGGGTTACCGGGCTGTCACGCCGCAGTTTCTCGAAGATGGCGTGCACAACGTCTTCGGCAATATCGGCGACGTTGGCAACCTGGCCAACAACCTGCTGCAGGGCAAGTTGCACAACGCCGGCGTCGATACCGGTCGCCTGATCTTCAACACCACCTTCGGTGTGCTGGGCTTCTTCGACGTGGCCAAGCACATGGGCCTGCAGAAGAGCAACGAAGATTTCGGTCAGACCCTGGGTGTCTGGGGTTTGGAAAGCGGCCCGTATCTGGTCATCCCGTTTCTTGGCCCAAGCACCGTGCGCGACGCTGCCGGGCGTGTACCGGATAGCTTCCTGACCCCCTATCCGTACATCGACCATGTGCCGACCCGCAACGTCACTCGTGGCGTACAGGTGGTCGACACCCGTGCCAATCTGCTGCAGGCCGAGCGACTGGTCAGCGGCGACAAGTACATCTTCATCCGCAACGCCTACCTGCAGAGCCGTGAGTTCAAGGTGAAAGATGGGCAGGTTGAAGACGACTTCTAAGTCCTGATAGATGCAAAAAAGGCGGCTCTAGATCCGCCTTTTTCGTAAATGCAGATTTCAGCTCATGGATATGATTGCCAAGCCCAGCGATTGACGACCGTCGCCCAGATCGCTGATCCGAACCACTTCGGCCTGGGCGTCGAGGCCGGCGAGCTCGCTGTGCTCTGAAGGGATGTGGACCTTGACCTTGTCGCCCATGCTCAGGGCCGCTTCAGCCTCGATTTGTATGCCGGTACTGGAAAGATCCAGGCACAGTGCAGGGATTTCCCGGCCAGCGTGATGGAGGACGACTGCAGCTTCCAGTCGCATGCGGATGTAGTCGCGTTTCTCGCTGTACGCTCGATCATTCTGACTCATGGACCCTGTCCTCGTCTTCTTATGAGCTCTCCCGCGGCTCTTATAACCCTCGTCGATTTGACCTGTAAAGCCGCCGAACGACGACCGGTTCCGGCTTGAATCGGCCGGCAGATGGGAGTACCGTCTGCCCCTTGAAATCGCCCTGGCGCCATAGATGCGGCGCCGCGCCATGGGCAGTGACCAAAATTGCCCTGGCGCAGTTTGCCTGGATACCCCATGCACAAAACCAGTGCCACTCTGCTGATCATCGACGACGACGATGTCGTACGTGCAAGCCTCGCGGCCTACCTCGAGGACAGCGGCTTCAAGGTGTTGCAGGCCAACAACGGTTTGCAGGGGCTGGAAGTGTTCCAGCAGGAAGGCCCCGACCTGATGATCTGCGACCTGCGCATGCCGCAGGTCGACGGTCTTGAACTGATTCGACGTATCAACGCGCTGGGTGTCGAGGTACCGGTGATCGTCGTTTCCGGTGCCGGCGTGATGAACGATGCCGTCGAAGCCCTGCGTCTCGGCGCTGCCGACTACCTGATCAAACCTCTCGAAGACCTGGCGGTGCTGGAGCACTCGGTGCGTCGCGCGCTGGATCGTGCGCGTCTGCGCGTCGAGAACCAGCTCTATCGCGAGAAGCTGGAGGCGACCAATCGTGAGCTCCAGGCCAGCCTGCATCTATTGCAGGAGGACCAGAACGCCGGCCGTCAGGTACAGATGAACATGCTGCCAGTGACGCCCTGGCAGGCCGATGGCCTGAACTTCGCGCACCTGATCATTCCGTCGCTGTACCTGTCCGGTGACTTCGTCGATTACTTCCGTATCGACGAGCGCCGCATCGCGTTCTACCTGGCCGATGTCTCCGGCCATGGGGCGTCCTCGGCATTCGTCACCGTGCTGCTCAAGTTCATGACCACGCGCCTGCTCTACGAGTGGCGGCGTGGCGGTACGCTGCCGCAGTTCAAGCCCTCGGATGTGCTCGGTCACATCAACCGCGGCCTGATCAACTGTAAGCTGGGCAAACACGTGACCATGCTCGGCGGCGTGATCGACGAGGAGAGCGGCATGCTCACCTACAGCATCGGCGGGCATCTACCATTGCCGGTGCTGTTCGAGAATGGTCAGGCGCGTTACTTGGAAGGCCGCGGTCTGCCGGTCGGCCTTTTCGAAGAAGCCGAATACGGCGATCTGGTGATGCAGTTGCCTGAGTCTTTCAGCCTGACCCTGCTCTCCGACGGCATTCTCGACCTGTTGCCCGGCGACACGCTGAAAGAGAAGGAATTGGCGCTGCCACAACTGGTTAGCCAGGCTGGCGGTACGCTGGGCGGTTTGCGTCAAGTTCTCGGTCTGGCCAATCTGGGCGAGATGCCGGATGATATCGCCTTGCTGGTGTTGAGCAGGAACCTTGCATGAATCCTGGGATAAGCCCCGGTCGCATCCAATTCGCCGAGCAGGATGGAACCTTCGTCCTGAAGTTTGTCGGTGAAGTCCGTCTGACGCTGTGTTCAGCTCTGGATGCCACGATTGAAAAGATTTTCACCGCGTTGAATTTTTCGGCCATCGTCATCGACTTGACTGAAACGCGCAGTATCGACAGCACGACTCTCGGTTTGCTGGCGAAATTGTCCATTCTGTCGCGGCAGAAGGTGGGCCTGTTGCCGACCGTTGTCACCACTCACGACGACATCACCCGTTTGCTGGAGTCCATGGGTTTCGATCAGGTGTTCAACATCGTCGATCGGCCGATTCCCTGCCCGGATTGTCTGGATGATCTGCCTTCGCAGGATCAGTCCGAAGAGGTGGTGAAGGCCAAGGTGCTGGAAGCGCACCGCATTCTGATGGGGCTCAACGACTCCAACCGCGAGGCCTTTCACGATTTGGTCAGCGCGCTCGAGCGGCACTGATCGATTGTTTTCCGTAGGGTGCGCTGCGCGCACCGATATCTGCCGAGAAAGTCGTTGGTGCGCACAACGCGCTCTACTTTCTAACTCGCGATGAAAAGGGGCGTCAGCCAAGCTGACGCCCCCTTTGTCATTCAGGCCTTGGCGGCCAGCAGGGCTTCGAGTTTCTCCTGATCGCGGGCGAACAGGCGGATGCCTTCGGCCAGTTTCTCGGTGGCCATGGCGTCTTCGTTCAGCGCCCAGCGGAAGCCGCCTTCATCGAGGCTCTGGCGAGGTTCGCCGTTAGCACCCAGGGCGAGCTGGCGACTCAGTTGGCCATCGTCCTCAGCCAGTTTCTGCAGCAGGTCGGGGCTGATGGTCAGGCGGTCGCAACCAGCCAACGCTTCGATCTGACCAAGATTGCGGAAGCTTGCCCCCATCACCACGGTGTCGTAGCCGTTTGCCTTGTAGTAGTCGTAGATGCGCGTGACCGATTGCACGCCAGGATCATCGTTGCCTACGAAATCACGGCCCTCGGCCTTCTTGTACCAATCGTAGATGCGCCCCACGAACGGCGAGATGAGGAATATGCCGGCATCGGCGCAGGCCTGTGCCTGGGCGAAGGCGAACAGCAGCGTCAGGTTGGTCTGCACGCCGGCTTTTTCCAACTGCTCGGCGGCGCGGATGCCTTCCCAGGTCGAAGCTATCTTGATCAGTACGCGATCGCGGCCAATACCCGCTTTTTCGTAAAGGCCGATCAGGCGCTCGGCGCGGCGCAGGGTCGCGTCGGTGTCGAACGACAGGCGCGCATCGACTTCGGTGGAAATGCGCCCCGGAATGACCTTGAGGATCTCCTGGCCGACGGCCACCGCGAAGTGATCGCAGGCCAATCCCAGGTCTCCCTTGCCGGCACTCACTGCCTGATTCAACAGATCGGCATAGCGGGGTAGGGCCGCCGCCTTGAGCAGCAGCGAGGGGTTGGTGGTGGCATCCACCGGTTGCAGGCGGGCGATGGCGTCGAGGTCACCGGTGTCAGCGACTACGGTAGTGAACTGCTTGAGTTGTTCCAGCTTGGAGGTCATGACGAGGCCTTGTCGTTGCAGATGGCATGACCTTACCCGAGGCGCTGCAAGCGCTCAACGGTCGGGTCACTGACAAAATTTACCTTTTCGGGCTGCGCTTTTCGCTGGCTCGTTCGTCTTTAGTAATGACGGTACGTGAGAACGTACCGAAGTCGGTGGAGTCCGACTTTAGACGAGCTGCCAAGGAGCCCGAACATGTCGACCCAAACCCTGCTTTCTCGTTCAGTTTCCGCAGGCCTGGATACGCGTCAGTGCCGTGAGTGGCTGCAGGCCGCCGGGCTGCGCCTCAGCATGCCCCGGCTCAAGGTGGTGGAGGCGCTGTGCAGCGCCAATGACGAGCAGGAAATATCCGCGCGCGCACTCCACCAGCAATTGAGTGAGGCCGGCGAACCGCTGTCGCTGGTCAGCGTGCGCCAGGTGCTGCGCAGCAGGAGGAGAATGGCCTGGTGCAGACGACGGGGCGTAGCCGCTATCGTCTGAGCGCGCCGGATCAATGACCGCGTAGCAGTTCGGCTGCCTGATCGAGCAGCGCCAGCGGGTCTTGCACCTTGTGAATGTCCACCGACAGCAACTGGCGGAAGCGCCGCGCACCTGGGAAGCCTTGAGCCAGGCCCAGCACGTGACGGCTGACGTGATGCAGGGTGCCGCCCTCGCGCAGATGCTGTTCGACGTAGGGTTTGAGTGCGAGCAGGGCGTCCATGCGGGTAATGCCCGCGTCCGCGGCGCCGAACAGGCGACTGTCCACCTGCGCCAGCAGATAGGGATTGTGATAGGCCTCGCGGCCGAGCATCACGCCGTCGAAGGTCTGCAGGTGCTGCTCGCATTCCTCAAGGGTCTTGATGCCGCCGTTGAGGATGATCTCCAGGTCGGGGAAGTCCTGCTTGAGTTGGGCAGCCACGTCGTAACGCAGCGGCGGGATCTCGCGGTTTTCCTTTGGCGACAGGCCTTCGAGGATGGCGATACGCGCATGCACGGTGAAGCTGCGGCAACCGGCATCACGCACCTGGCCGACGAAATCGCACAGCTCGGCGTAACTGTCACGGCCATTGATGCCGATGCGGTGCTTGACCGTCACCGGGATGTTCACGGCGTCCTGCATGGCCTTGACGCAGTCGGCTACCAGCGCCGGATGGCCCATCAGGCAGGCGCCGATCATGTTGTTCTGCACCCGATCGCTGGGGCAACCAACGTTCAGGTTCACTTCGTCATAGCCATGCTCTTCGGCCATCTTCGCGCAGGTCGCCAGGTCCTGCGGGTTGCTGCCGCCCAACTGCAGGGCAATCGGATGTTCGCACTCGCTGTAACGCAGGAAACGTTCGCGGTCGCCATGGATCAGCGCGCCGGTGGTGACCATCTCGGTGTAGAGCAGGGCATGACGCGACAGCTGGCGGAGAAAGAACCGGCAGTGACGGTCCGTCCAGTCCATCATCGGGGCGACGGAGAAGCGGCGGGACAGGGCGAGGCGGTTGGAATCCTGGGACATGGGGCGCTGTGACGGACTGAAAAAGGCTGCGTATTCTAACAGCAAGCCCGCGCGGGACGGGCTTTTGTTGCCGGCCATAGGAGGGCTTTTGTACCAATGTGTCGGCTTGTCTAGGCCAAAAGCAGCATTGCCGGACCGTGGTGCAAGGGGGCACGCTTGGCGGCAAGCTGCCCAGAGAACCATCGATGTCTGATCAAGCTCCCGTTACCCGGCGACTGGCCAATGGCGCCGAGCTGCGAGCGCAGCAGCAGCTTTGGGCGCAGCAGGTTGGGGTGTGCCTGCGTGTGGCCGCCGGCAGTCATGACGAGCCGCCAGCCTATCCGGGCCTGGCGCACTTTCTCGAACATCTGCTGTTTCTCGGCAGTCGCGATTACCCGGTCGATCAGGGTTTGATGGCCTTCGTCCAGCGCCATGGCGGGCTGGTCAATGCCTCGACCCAGGCGCGGCACACCGATTTCGTCTGTGAGGTGCCGTCCGAGCTGCTGCAGCCGGCGCTGACGCGTCTGCTGGATATGCTTGGCCAGCCGTTGCTGGCGCTCGACGCGCAGCTGCGCGAGCGCGAGGTGTTGCACGCCGAATATCAGGCGCGCAGCCAGGATGCCGACAGTCGCATCGATCATGCTCTGGGTCAGGCGCTCGCCGCCGGGCATCGCTGCAGCGCGTTCCTGGCCGGTGATCGCAGCACGCTGGCTGTGGAGTCGGCGGAATTTCAGCGAGCGCTGCGTGATCATCATCAGCACCACTACCAGGCTCGGCATATGAGGCTGACTCTGGTCGGGCCACAACCGGCCGAGCAGTTGCTGGATATTGCCGAGGCGCTGCTTGGAGCGTTACCCGCAGGCGAGGGCGACGCCTGTTCCGCTCCGCCGCTGGACCTGCTGCCGCTGCGAGCGCCGTGCCTGCGCCTGCAGCACAGTCGCTCAGGTGTGCACTTGGGCGTTGCCGTGCAGCTCGACACCCATCACCTGAATGCGTCGTTGGATCTGGTGCTGGACGCTTTGCAGGACCCTGCGCCCGGCGGCTTGCTCGACGGCTTGCGTGAATTGCAGCTGTGCCGGCAGTTGCAGGCGCGGGTGCTGTATCAGGACGGAGGGCAGTGTCTGCTGCGCCTGGACTTTCCTGGCGCCACCGCGGAGCAGGGCGCCGCGTTGCGCGATGCCGTGCAGAGTTGGGCCGAGCAGTTGCAGGGCGATGCAGATTGGTCATTGCGGCTGTTGCACCAACAGCAGGCAGCAGCGCTCAGGTTGCTTGGGCTAAGCCCGTTGGCGGCGGCCAGGGAGCTACAGTCGCCTGCTCAGGACGATAGCCACACCTTGCGCGATCTGAATGCCTTGCTGGTTTGTCTGGCTCGTGGTGAGGGGCTGATCGAACTGCAGTGCGGCGAGCAGGCGCAGCCGCTGTGGCCGGCAATCGGATTGGATTTGCCATTGCAGGCTTTGCCGATGCCATCACCAACTCCAATTCCGAACCACCCGTGGCGGCTGCCTGGCGATGATCTGTTACTGGCCGGCGCTGCCGTGGCATCGGCCGTTTTGCCATTGGCCGCGCTACGACATCATCCGGGGCAGGTCGAGGGCGGGCCGGCTGCGCTTTACTGGCGAGGCCCTTGTGCGGCGGCGGGCGACGCTGCGGCCATCGAAGCGGGATTGCTGGCGCGCAGCGCCGATCTGCGCTGGCGCGGTGAGCGGCTTGGCATTGCCTGCCAGCTGAGCGTACAAGTTGCTGGCTGGAGCCTTTCATTGCGCGGGCCGGCACCACTATTGCCGACCTTCAGTGCTTTGCTGCTACCGCTGCTGTTGGCCACGCTGGATGAACCAGTCGAGCCCGCTTCCCAGGGCATGTTGTTGCGGGCGCTGTTGCAGCGTTTGCCGCAGCTCTGCGAGCTGCCCAAGACCTCGCGGCTGGAAGGGCTGAGTGTTGGGCTTGGGGTGTGCGAACAGGCACAACTGGCCGAGCTGTGCGTAGCGGTCGAGGCGCTTGCGGATCTGCCGCCAATGCCCCGTATCGCGACCGGGATCGACTGGCAGCAGGTTGCGCAGCCGGGTACGGATGCCGCGTTGTTGCTGTTTTGTCCCTTGCCTGCCGGCGATGCCTGCACCGAGGCTGCCTGGCGTCTGCTTGGCCAGGTGCTGCAGGGGCGTTTCTATCAGCGCCTGCGTGGTGAGCTGCAACTGGGTTACGCGCTGTTCGCCGGTTTCCGTCAGGTCGAGGGCTGCCGGGGGTTGTTGTTTGCCCTGCAGTCACCGGTTTGCGGAGCGGCCGGGATCTTCGAGCATATCCGCGCTTTTCTGGACGAGCAGCGGCAGTCGCTCGCCCAGCTGGACGACGAGACTGTGTCACGTTATCGCGATGCCTTGCTGCCGGCGCTGAGTCCGGCCAAGGCCAACCTGGCGCGTGCCGAGCAGCTTTGGCAACTGCATCTGGCGGGCTTGCCCGAGGCGCATCTGCAGCGGGTGCAGCTGGCGCTGACAGCCCTGACCAAAAACGATCTGCTCCAGGCTCATGAGCAGTTGCTAAGCGCCCGCGACTGGCGCGTGCTCGCCAGCGGAGCGCCGTCGCCGGCCTAGGCTGCGTTCTCTTCAGCGCTCCTTGCGCGACTGCGCGCGAATTTCCAACGCCCTTTTTCTGCAGGAGCCCCGGTCCGGTGCAAGACTCTGGCTTTGCGTCGTTCTTTCGATTCGCCGCGGGGCGCGGCTCCTACAGGGTGAGGCAGTGTCTGGTGCTTGTGTAGGAGCCCCGACCCGGGGCGAAGCCTTGTGCAGCTGCGCCGCTCGTTACTGGCGCATGTCTACGCCCTAGGGCTGGCCCGGTACTAATACCTTTCTCCCGCTACCGGTAGCAGGTCGGTCGCGAGTCGGCGGAAGCGCGACGGTAGCGCCCGGCCAAAGCAGCAGCGAATCGCTGCCAAGGCAGCGTATGGCCCGCCGGACCCGCTTTCGATAATCGCCTCCGACACGACTGCCCTGGCGGTCGCCACTCAAGCGGAGAGCGTTATGCACAACAACAAGATCGCCATCACTCGACTTCTGCCCCTGACCCTGGCCACCGCCGTCGCTCTGGCGACCGCGCAGCAGGCCGCCGCCGAGATCGTCCTGTACGACAAGGACGACACCACTTTCTCCACCGACGGTTATATCAACGCCTTCTACGTCAACAGCGACGTGGATCGTGACGGCGAGCAATTCGACCGTCGCCAGTCGCGGGTGAAGATGGGCTTTCTGCCCAACTGGATCGGCTTCAACTTCGGCAAGCAGATCGACGGGCTCAAGCTGACCGGTCGCTCGTCCTTCTGGGTCACCATCAACGACAGCGAAACCAACGGCACCGACACCGCCATCGATGTGCGCCAGTTCTACGGCACCGTTTCCAGCCCGGAATGGGGCGAGGTGCTGGTGGGTAAGGACTTCGGTCTGTTCTCGCGCTCCAACATCTTCCTCGACGAGCTGCTGGCCGGTTACGGCAACGTCTCCGACACCCTCGGCCTGGTGGACGGCAACGGCGTTTCGTTCGGCAACATCGGCACTGGCTACCCGTACCCGTTCCCGACCTCGCAGATCACCTACCGCAACAACAACCTGGCCGAAGGCCTGCGTGTGGCCGTGGGCATCATGGACCCGGTCGACACCAACGACGACAGCGCCACCGGCAAGGCCTACCAGGAAAATCCGCGCTTCGAATCGGAAGTCAGCTACCAGTTCGATCTTGGCGGCTCGACCATCTACACCTGGGTCAACGGCGCCTACCAGACCTCCGAGAACACCGACGACAGCGTCGACAAGGTCACCTCCAAGGGCCTCGGCTATGGCGTGCAGGCCAAGTTCGGCGGCCTGTCTCTGACCGGCTCGGGATTCCAGGCCAAGGGCATCAACCCCTTCTTCACCAACAACCTGGGTGAGCCGACCCTGCGTGACATCGACAGCGACGGCTATCTGCTGCAGGGCTCCTACACCTGGGGCAAGAACCGCGTGGCGCTGTCCTACGGCAAGACCGAGGACGACGGCAACGGCCTGGGTGTGGCGGCGGACTACGAGACCCGTGGCATCGCCTATTTCCGCACCATCAACGACAACCTCAAGCTGGTCGCCGAGTACAACCAGTACCAGATCGATGCCGCCGCCGGCAGCGGTCTGAACGAGGACACCGACACCTTCGCCGTCGGTGCGGTGCTCAGCTGGTAAGCCATACGGCTTGCGGACGACGGGAGGCCCAAGGGCCTCCCGTTCTTTTCGAGCCTGTTCACGATCTGCTGCGCGTCGGCGCTACTGCGTTAAAAACAAGCTGGATCGCCAGCCCGGTCGGAATGCTCATGTGCAAAAGTACAGTCGCCCGCGACCTCGGCCGCTCCTCGCTTGTTTTTGCGGGGCCGCCATCGGTGTTGTATCGCTCTAGCTCGCCAGATCGTGAACAGACTCTCAGGGATCGAAAGGAAGAATTCAATGATCGGACTCTGGAGCGAATCGGCTCAAACCTATCTGCTGGTACTGGCGATCAGCACTACGCTGGTCTTTGCGCTGCCCATCTTCCTCGTGCCGCTGGCCTGGGCGCGCCTGATGCGTTGGCGCATTCCGCAGGACATCGACCTGGCGGTGTATTTCGGGCGCTGTCTGGGCGCCTTCATCCTCATCGTCGAAGCGCTGATGCTGCGCGCCGCGCTGACCGGTGAAGCGCTGCACACCACCTTCGAGGTGCTGGCCGCGGTGGCCCTGCTGATGGTGCTGGTGCATGTGCATGGCGCGATCAAGCGCATCCAGCCGTGGACGGAAACCCTGGAGATCGGCTTTTACGCCGGAATGTTCGTGCTGAACCTGATGTTCTGGCCGGCCCTGTAAGAACACTGGTGCGCACGGCGCAGCAGTTTGTAGGGCGGGTGCAACCCGCCGTTGCCCACTGGCGGGTTGCACCCGCCCTACATATTGAATTGCCCATGTATGGCGTGAGCGGGGTGGCGGCGTGCGTCGCGTACTGCTTCGCGAGTACGCCCTACGGATCGACTACCCAGTACTCAAGTAGCATGGGGCGGGCAGCACCGGCTTCGTAGAATTTCGCCATGATCAGCAGGTGCATTGGGGTGTGATATGGCCTTGGAACAGTCGGAGGGGGTGCTCAGCGCCGTCTCCAGCACGAAGGATGTGGAGTTGGCCGCCCAGGAACTGGCACGCCAGCTGATCCACCCCTATCTCGGTTTCGTGCTGTTCTTCTGCTCGGCCGAATACGATCTCGACGGTCTGGGCCAGGCGCTGGAGGCCCATTTCGGCGGCGTCAGCCTGGTCGGCTGCACCAGCGCCGGTGAGATCACCCCGCAGGGCTATGGCCGTGGCTGCGTGGTGGCGCTGGGCTTCGACCTGCGCTGTTTCTCCATCGCCAGCGTGCTGATCGACGAGATGGAACGCTTCAATCTGCTCGATGCGCAGCATCTGGTCGATGGCCTGGTCAAGGATTGCCGCAGCAACGAGCTGGCCTCGATCAAGGGCCACAGCTTCGCCCTGACCCTGCTCGACGGCTTGTCCAGCCGCGAAGAACTGGTGCTCGGCGCGCTCAGTGCGGCGCTGGGCAGCATCCCGCACTTCGGCGGCTCGGCCGGGGACGATAACCACCTGACCCATACCCACGTTTATCACGGCGGCCGCTTCCACAGCGGTGCAGCGGTCGTGGTGCTGTTCAATACCTGGCTGGAGTTCGAGGTGTTCAGCACCCACCACATCCAACCCAGCGCGGAAAAGCTGGTGGTGACCCGCGCCGACAGCGCCACGCGCCGGGTGTACGAACTCAATGCCGCACCGGCCGCGCAGGAATATGCCGAGCTGATCGGTGTGCCGGTCGAGGCGCTGGATCTGCGGGCGTTCGCTGCTTATCCGCTGGCGGTGCGCATCAGCGATCACTACTACGTGCGCTCGATCCAGCAGGTGCACGACGACCTCAGCCTGACCTTCTACTGCGCGGTGGAGAACGGCATCGTCCTCACCGCCATGCATCCCGGCCCCTTGCTGCCCAATCTGCAGCAACTGTTCGCCGGGCTGGAGCAGCGCCTCGGTCCGCTGCTGCTGACCATCGGCTGCGACTGCTTCCTGCGCCGCCTGGAGATCGAGAACGATGGCGGCGTCGAGTCGGTCGCTACACTGCTGCGCCAGCAGCGGGTGATCGGCTTCAACACCTACGGAGAGCAGTTCAATGGCATGCACATCAACCAGACCTTCACCGGCGTCGCAATTGGCCGACCTGTTGGGCGTGCCGAGCGCTGAGCTGCAGGCACGCTGTGCGGCGCTGGAGCAGGAGAACGCCAAGCTCAGGCGAATCAACTCCGCGTTGATTGAGCGGGTCGAGTCGATCCATTCCCGTGGCGATGACGCCTACGCGGCCTTCCAGCACTCGGTGGTGCTGTCCGAGCAGGTGCGCGAGCGCACCGACGCGCTGAACCAGGCGATGGCCGAGTTGAAGTCGAGCAACCAGTTACTCAGCGATGCGCGGCTGCGCGCCGAGACCGCGCACCAGCATTTGATCGACGCCATCGAGAGCATCTCCGACGCCTTCGTGCTGTTCGATGATCGACAGCGCATCGTGCTATTCAACAGCCGCTTCAAGGCGCTGTGGTCGCGCAGCCGCGCGCGTATCGGCACCGGTACGCGGTTGGAGGAGATTCGCCGGCTGAGCCGCAGCACTGGTCTGGTGGTGGAAGCGCAGTTGGGCAAGGAGGGCGAGCCGAGCCTGTTCCGCCTGCAGGACGGGCGCTGGGTGCAGGTCAGTGAGCGGCCGACCCGGGAGGGCGGGCTGGTGATCCTTTACGCCGACATCACCGAGGTGAAGCAGAGCGAGGCGTTGCGCCGCGAGCAGGCCCTGGCGCAGAAGTCGCGCCTGCTGCAGCGCGCGGTCGACAACCTGTCCCAGGGCATGGCCATGGTCAACGCCGAGGGTGCACTGGAGTTGTGGAACCACCGTTTCCTCGAACTCTGCGGCCTGGCGCCGATCAACGCCCATCGGCCGTTCGCCGAAGTGATGGCGGAAAGCGAACTTGAGCCGCTGACCCCGGACAGCCGCGACGCCGCCGGCAAACCGCTGCGCCAGGTGGAGGTGCGTCTGTTCAACGGACGCATGCTGGAAGTGCGTACTCATCCGCTGCCCACCGGCGGCTTCGTCAACACCTTCACCGATATCACCGAGCGCCATCGCCAGGCTCAGGCGCTGAGTGACAGCGAGCGCTGGATTCGCCTGATCACCGACCACGTGCCGGCGCTGATCGCCTACCTGTCGGCCGACCTGGTCTACGAATTCACCAACAAGGTCTACGAGGAATGGTATTGCTGGCCGCGCGGCGCCATGCTCGGCCAGAGCCTGCGCGAAGTACACAGCGAGGAGCATTGCCAGCGCCTGGAGCCCTACGTCGAACTGGCGCTGTCCGGCGAGAGCGTGACCTTCGAATTCGCCGAAACCAACCACAACGGCCAGGAACGCTACATGCTGCGTTCCTATGTGCCCAACCGTCAGGCCAGTGGCGAGGTGGTCGGCATCTTCGTGCTGATCCGCGATATCACCGAGCGTCGCCGCACGGCCGAAGCGCTACACCAGGCTTATCAACACCTGGAACAGCGCGTGCGCGAGCGCACTGCCGAGCTGACCACGGTGAACGACCAGTTGCGCCGCGAGATCGACGAGCGCACGCAGATGGAGGCGCGCCTGCGTGAGGCCAAGGGCGAAGCCGAGCAGGCCAACCTGTCCAAGACCAAGTTCCTCGCCGCGGTCAGCCACGACCTGCTGCAGCCGCTCAATGCGGCGCGGCTGTTTACCAGCGCCTTGCTGGAGAAGAACGACCTGAGTGGCTGCGCGCCGCTGGTGCGCAACGTCAGCAACTCGCTGGAAGACGTCGAGAGCCTGCTCGGCACGCTGGTGGACATTTCCAAGCTCGATGCCGGGGTGATCAAGCCTGATATTGCGCCATTCGCCGTCAGCGAGCTGCTGGAGAACCTGGCCGCCGAGTATCACCAGATCGCCCGCAGCGAAGGCCTGCGTCTGGATTACCTGCCCAGCTCGGCCCTGGTGCGCAGCGACGTGCAGTTGCTGGCGCGGATCCTGCGCAACTTCCTCAGCAACGCCATTCGCTACACCGCCAGCGGGCGCATCCTGCTGGGCTGCCGGCGGCGCGGCAACAGCCTGTCCATCGAGGTCTGGGACACCGGTATCGGTATCGCCCAGGACAAGCTGCTGGAGGTATTCCAGGAGTTCAAGCGCGGCGACAACGTGCAGCGCAAGCAGGATCGCGGCCTCGGCCTGGGCCTGGCGATCGTCGAGAAAATTGCGGGCATGCTTGGGCACCGTATTCGTGTGGCATCGCAGCAGGGCAGGGGCTCGATGTTTGCCGTCGAGGTGCCGCTGACCCGCCGCGCGCCGCGCGTGCGTGCCGTGCAGGACAGCCCGGATCTGTTGCTCGAACGCCTCAGCGGCGCGCGGGTCTGGGTGCTGGATAACGATGCGGCGATCTGCGCCGGCATGCGCACCCTGCTCGAAGGCTGGGGCTGTCGGGTGGTTACCGCCCTGAGTGAAGAAGACCTGGCGCGCCAGGTGGACAACTACCACGCCGAGGCCGACCTGCTGATCGCCGACTATCACCTCGACGACGAGCGCAATGGCGTCGACGCGGTGGCGCAGATCAACGCCCGACGCAGCACGCCGCTACCGGCGCTGATGATCACCGCCAACTACAGCAACGAGCTCAAGCAGCAGATGCGCGAGCTGGGCCATAGCCTGCTGCACAAGCCGGTGCGACCGATGAAGCTGAAGGCGGCGATGAGTCATTTGATGGAGCGTGGAGCGGGTGTTTGATCGCGGGTCATATCCGTAGGGTGCTGCCTGTTCAGCGGACAGGTTTACAGGTCGTGAGTCGCAATCGGACGATATTTGTAGGAGCCGGCTTGCCGGCGATCAGGCCACGGATACATGGATCGCCCGCAAGCGGGCTCCTACAACAAGCAGCACTCGCAAGGGGGGCATATTTGTGAGTCGTGATGAGCTGTTGCTGGCGTCTGCTCAGCGAGCCCGTAGCTGATGCAATCCGGGAAAGATCACGCCGTTCTGCCCCGGATTTCATCCGGCTACGCACGTTCATTCCGACACTTGTTCGTCGTGTAGTCGGTACAAAAGCGGTTGCGCTTGACCAGTCGGTCACGCAATGTGACAGCTAAGTGTCCGGGGCCACTGCAGGGCGGGGCTGCAAGCTTTTTACCTTCACCGCGCGCTGCGATGGCCAGTGAATTTTTGCTGTGCCACGCAATGGGGCGGCGTCTCATGACAGAAACATCGCGCCGCACCATTTCGGTGCTTTCTGTTTGGGTTTTGTTGGTATCTATTTGAAATTAAAGGATTAATTTCACTGGCTCGGGCCTTGCAGAGGATGCTGCAAGTCCGGGTGACAAGGAGTACGGCATGGCCCGCACCTTTTATGACGAGATGTACGACGCGAGCGGTGCTGTCCGCCCGCATTACCGCGAATTTGCCCGCTGGTTGGCAGAGACGCCGGACGATCTGCTGGCTCAGCGCCGACGAGAAGCCGACCTATTGTTCCACCGCGCCGGTATCACCTTCACCCTCTACGGAGATGATCAGGGCACCGAGCGGCTGATCCCCTTCGACATCATTCCCCGCTCCATCCCCGCCAGCGAATGGCGTATCGTCGAACGCGGCTGCATCCAGCGTGTGCAGGCACTCAACCTGTTCCTCGCCGACCTCTACCACGACCAGCGCATCATCAAGGCGGGGATCATCCCGGCCGAGCAGGTGCTGGCCAATGAGGGCTACCAGATGGCCATGAAGGGCCTCGACCTGCACCGCGACATCTACGCGCACATTGCCGGGGTCGACCTGGTACGTGACGGCGACGGCAGCTACTACGTACTGGAAGACAACCTGCGCACGCCCAGCGGCGTGAGCTACATGCTCGAAGACCGCAAGATGATGATGCGCCTGTTCCCTGAGCTGTTCGCCGCTCAGCGCGTGGCGCCGGTGGACCACTACCCGAACCTGCTGCTCGATGCGCTGAAGAGTTCCAGCCCGCTGGACAACCCCACGGTGGTGGTACTGACGCCGGGCCGCTTCAACAGCGCCTACTTCGAACACGCCTTCCTTGCCCGCGAGATGGGCGTGGAATTGGTGGAGGGCGCTGACCTGTTCGTCCGTGACGACAAGGTCTACATGCGCACCACCGCCGGTGCGCGCCAGGTGGACGTGATCTATCGCCGCCTTGACGACGCCTTCCTCGATCCATTGGCTTTCAACCCCGACTCGATGCTCGGTGTCGCTGGGCTGTTGTCGGCCTATCGTTCGCGCAACGTGGTGCTGGCCAACGCCATCGGCACTGGCGTGGCCGACGACAAGTCGGTCTACCCCTACGTCGGTGACATGATCCGCTTCTATCTGGACGAGGAGCCGATCCTCAAGAACGTGCCAACCTGGCAGTGTCGCAAACCGGAAGAACTGTCCCACGTGTTGGCCAATCTGTCCGAGCTGGTGGTCAAGGAAACCCAGGGCTCCGGCGGCTACGGCATGCTGGTCGGCCCGGCGGCGAGCAAGGCCGAGATCGAGAACTTCCGCGCGCAGTTGATGGCCAAACCGGAGGCCTATATCGCTCAGCCGACGCTGTGCCTGTCGACCTGCCCGACCTTCGTCGAGCGCGGCATCGCACCACGCCATATCGATCTGCGCCCGTTCGTTCTGACCGGTCGCGAAACCCGCCTGGTGCCTGGCGGTCTGACGCGTGTGGCACTGCGCGAAGGCTCGCTGGTGGTCAATTCGTCGCAAGGCGGCGGGACCAAGGACACCTGGGTGGTGGAGGACTGACCATGCTTTCGAGAACTGCCTCCGATCTGTACTGGATGTCGCGCTACCTGGAACGTGCGGAGAACTTGGCGCGCATGCTCGACGTCAGCTATTCGCTTTCGCTGATGCCGCAGGACGGCCGGGGCGATGGCCTCGATGAACTGGCCATGCCGCTGCTGATCACCGGCACCCTGGACGACTACCTGGAGCGCCACGGCCCGCTGCACGCCGAGCGCATGCTGCATTTCTTCGCCCTCGATGCGAGCAACCCCGGCAGCATCTACTGCTGCCTGCAGGCCGCGCGCAGCAATGCCCATGCCGTGCGCGGGCGGATCACTGCCGACATGTGGGAGAACATCAACGCCACCTGGCTGGAGATGCGCGGTATCGCCGAGCAGGGCCTGGGGCGCTACGGCATCAGCCGTTTCTGCGAATGGGTGAAGGAGCGTTCACACCTGTTCCGTGGCGCCACCTTTGGCACCATCATGCGCGGCGAGGCCTATCGCTTCATCCGCCTGGGCACCTTCATCGAGCGCGCTGACAACACCCTGCGCCTGCTCGATGCGCGCTACGAAATGCTCGGCGAGGAAATCGACGAGCTGGAAGAGCGTACGGCGCGTAGCTATTACCAATGGAGTGCCTTGCTGCGCGCGCTGTCCTCGTTCGAGGCCTTCGCCGAGATCTATCGAGGATCGCCGCGTACGCGCAAGGTCGCCGAGCTGCTGCTGTTGCGCCCCGAGGTACCGCGCTCGCTGCGTGCCTGCATGGAAGAACTGAATCTGATGCTCGCCGGTCTGCCGGGTGAGAACGGTCGCCCGGCACAACGCCTGGCCGCCGAACTGGATGCGCGACTGCGCTATACCAGCATCGACGAAGTGCTCGACGAAGGCCTGCATGCCTGGCTCACCGACTTCATTCTGCTGGTGCGCCAGCTAGGCAATACCATCCATACGTCCTACCTGGAGGTCGCATGAGACTCTCGATCAGTCATGACACCACCTACCGCTACGATGACCAGGTACGCGCGAGTATCCAGTACCTGCGCCTGACCCCGCATGACAGCGAGCGCCAGCAGGTACTCAGCTGGCAGCTTGATCTGCCGCGCCCGGTGCACGCTCAGCTCGACCCCTACGGCAACATTCTGCACGTGCTGACCCTGGACGAGCCGCACGAGTCCATCGTCATCGGCGCCCGCGGCCAGGTGGAGATCGACGAAACCTGCGAGGCCGAGCACGAGCGCCAGTCAGCGCTGCCGTTCTTGCGCTTCACCCGCCTGACCCAGGCCGACGACGCCATCCGCGAGTTCGCCGCGCAGCAGAGCAAGGCACGTACGGATCGCAACGGCTTGATCGACCTGATGCATGCGCTCAATGCCCATATCGCCTACCAGCCAGGCATCACCGAGGTGGACACCAGTGCCGTCGAGGCCTTTGCCGGTCGTCGTGGCGTCTGCCAGGATCACACTCATGCCTTCCTCGCCTGCGCGCGCAGCCTGGGCGTGCCGGCGCGCTATGTGTCGGGCTACCTCTATACCGACGATGCCGAGCACCTGGCCAGCCACGCCTGGGCCGAGGCCTGGGTCGGCGATGCCTGGTACAGCTTCGACGTGACCAACTGCCTGGCGCGCCCGGAGCGACATCTGAAGCTGGCAGTCGGCCTGGATTACCTCGATGCCTGCCCGGTACGTGGCATGCGCCGCGGTGGCGGTTGCGAGCAAATGCATGCGCAGGTGCAGGTGGCGCCACTGCTGCAGGTGCGTCAGCAGTGATGCGCCAATAGGCGCTCGTGACATAGGGGCGCCGCGCGCCCCAGACTGACGGCCTTTCGTGGGGCGCGCCATGCGCACCTCGGTTTACCCCGCCAAAATCCCGGTGCGCACGGCGCACCCTTCCCAAATCGTTCTACGGGCTCGTGTCGCTCTTGCGCTGGGCCATGTGCCGCAGGTAGGCGATCAAGCGCTGCAGTTCGGCAGGTGGCAGTACCTGCTCGCTGAAGCCGGGCATACGCCCCTGCGGCCAGCGCCGCAAGCTCTGTGGGTCGCGGATGTAGCGCTGTAGAAAATCGCCTGTGAAATATTCGGTCGGGTTGTGCGGAATGTTCAGGTCCGGGCCGAACTCGGAATCACCCGCGCCATTGAGGCGATGACAGGCCATGCAGTTCTTCTGGTAGACGGCGAAACCGGCCTGCACCTCAGCATTGGCATCCGTCGCCGGGAGCAGGGCAGGGAAGCGCTGTTCGACAGCGGCCAGCTGACGAATCCGGGCGACCTGAAAGGGCCACTGCTCGGGGCCGATCTGGCTGGCAGAAGGATCGGTCCAGACCAGGTAGAAAGGTCCTGCGCTGGGTTTGCCCTGTGCCAGCGGCGGCCAGGGATGCTCGGGATCTTCGATGGCCAGCCAGGCTTTTGCTCCTTCCCTGGCCAACAGAATCGAGGCTGGCAGTTCTGCGGCAAAACCGTCGAGCGCCACGGCCTGGAGATGGTCGCCGGGCTCGATACCCTCCAGCAGCGCACTGACCGGCACGGCGCTGTAGTGCATGGTGCGC
The DNA here is from genome assembly GCF_029845265.1 of Ectopseudomonas oleovorans. Taxonomy (NCBI): domain Bacteria; kingdom Pseudomonadati; phylum Pseudomonadota; class Gammaproteobacteria; order Pseudomonadales; family Pseudomonadaceae; genus Ectopseudomonas; species Ectopseudomonas oleovorans. Next base: position 69,486 of record NZ_JAOCLK010000017.1, on the reverse strand, counting down.
TTGTAGCTGACGTCATCGATGATCTCGATATCGCGCGCTTGCGGGTGCACGAGCAGTTCGCTGCTGCTCCAGGCGCGTCGGCCATCGTTGAGTTGCACCTCGAACTCGGCCGCCTGCGCCACGCCGCTCAGGATGACCAAAGTCAGCAGCAGGGCAGCTCTCATTCGCGATGCTCCAGCAGTGGTCGTAGTTCGTCATAGGCACCGGCATTGATCACCTGGCTATAGCCCATTTCCTCGAGGCTTTGCTGGGCGATGGCGGAGCGGCGACCGCTGCGGCAGTAGAGCACCAGGGGGCGATCTTTGTCCGGGGCGACACTGGCGATCTGTGCGGCGATATCTTCATGGCCGATACGGATGGCGCCGGGCAGTGCACCTTCTGCGAACTCTTCGGCGCTACGCACGTCGATCAGCAGGCTGTCGCTGCGCTGCAAGGCGGAGATGGCGGCGGCCTGATCGATTTCACCGGCATGGGCAGTGAGCAGAGCGAACAGGCTGGTGAGCAGGAGAATCAGGCGCATGGCAGACCCCAGAGCGGATTGATAGGACCCGGCATCATTGCCCGAGCCTTTTGTGCAGTCTAGGATGCCTCGCTCGACGTGACGGGGGTAGTAGATGTTAGCCGAGTTGTTCGCCGTTCTGGCTCCGGTACTGATTGCGGCAGGCATCGGCTACGGCTGGGTGCGCAGCGGTCACCAGTACCCCACTGATTTCATCGCGCGCCTGGTGCTAAATGTCGGTACGCCTTGCCTGGTGCTGTCTACCCTGAGCCGAGCCGAACTGGATGTGGGGGCCTTCTCGCAGATGGCCCTGGCCTGCGTGCTGGTGACCTCATGCATGGGGCTGGTCGGCTGGCTGCTGAGTCGCCTGTTCGGCCTGGACTGGAAAGTGCTGGTACCGGCCTACCTGTTCCCGAACTCGGGCAACATGGGCCTGCCCATGGCCCTGTTCGCCTTCGGTGAGCCTGGCCTGGCATTGGCAGTGGCATTTTTCCTGGTGTTGTCGGTGGGGCATTTCAGTATCGGCATGCTGCTCTCCGGGGCCGCGGCTTCAGTCAAGGGACTGTTGCTCAACCCGATCATGATCAGCCTGGCGCTGGTGATGCCAGTGCTGTTTCTCGATGTTGAATTGCCGCGCTGGCTGGCCAATACCGTCGACCTGTTGGGCGGTATGACCATCCCGCTGATGTTGATCACGCTGGGTGTGTCACTGGCCAGTATCCGTGTGCAGCACCTGGGTAACGGCCTGGTGCTGGGGTTGCTGCGCATTCTTTGTGGCGCGGCGCTGGGCTGGATCATCGGCTGGGCAATCGGCTTGCAGCAGTTGGCGCACGCCGTATTGGTGCTGCAGTCGTCGATGCCAGTGGCGGTGTTCAATTACCTGTTCGCGGTGCGCGCAGGCCGTTCAGCTGAGCAGGTCGCCAGTCTGGTGCTGTGCTCGACACTGCTGGCCTTCGTGCTGATTCCACTGCTGCTGGCGTGGTGGATACCCGCACTGCGCTGAGCGCGCTACGGCGTCTGCGCAGTTGCGGGGACAGTGGGGGATCAACTGACCAGACGGGTCAGATTGGGAAGGATCAGGATGATTGCCGTGGCGAAAAGTATTACGCCAGCCTGGCGATATTTCGGCTGTTTGAACATGGCTGCATGCCTTTTGTTGTTATGGGGGCACCGGGAGCCTGCATCACCATGCGGCAGGCTGCTGTGTCACACCAGGCGTTGCTTTGATTGCCCGCCCCGGCATGACCCGGCGACGGTTCCCTGCACCCGTTTCTGATACAGGCACAGGAGTAACTCTAGGGCTGACGTCACAGTTTCCTTAGATGGTTTGGTTGCTAACGAAGTGCTGTTAGGAAGCTGGGGCTATGTGCGACGTCCTCCAGAACAATGCAGGCCTTGAGGCAGACAGCTTGCTCGCCCTTGCAGCCGTCAGTTCGAGCAAGCGACCGTTCGTCTGAGCTCAGCGGTCAATGGTACTGAGCGCTTAGGTCATTGAGCGCTGATGTACCAGCGCTATGGTAGTCAGGCTCAATAAGAACAGGCGCGGCCGGTTTGTGATGTTCCGCCAGCGCCGTATCAGTCTCCGAGGACGCCATGACCGAAGCATATATTTTCGATGCGGTGCGCACACCGCGTGGCAAGGGCAAGAAGGACGGCGCGCTGTACAGCGTCAAGCCGGTTCAGCTGATTGCCGGCCTGCTCAATGCCCTGCAAACGCGCAACGATCTGGATACCAGCCAGGTGGACGACATCGTGCTGGGCTGCGTGACGCCCGTGGGCGATCAGGGCGCCGATATCGCCAAGACCGCCGCCATGGTCGCGGACTGGGACGTCAGCGTCGCCGGCGTGCAGCTCAACCGCTTCTGCGCCTCGGGCCTGGAGGCGGTGAACCTGGGCGCGATGAAGGTGCGCTCCGGCTTCGAGGATCTGGTGGTGGTCGGTGGCGTGGAGTCCATGTCGCGCGTGCCCATGGGCTCGGACGGCGGCGCCTGGGTCATGGACCCGGAAACCAACATCCACACCAATTTCGTCCCGCAGGGTATCGGTGCCGACCTGATCGCCACCCTGGAGGATTTCAGCCGCGCTGATGTCGATGCCTTCGCCCTGTGCTCGCAGCACAAGGCGGCGCGCGCCAGCGCTGATGGCTCGTTCGCCAAGTCGCTGGTGCCGGTGACCGACCAGAACGGCATCGTGCTGCTTGACCATGACGAGTTCATCCGTGGCGATTCGACCCTGGAAGGCCTCGGCAAGCTCAAGCCGAGCTTCGAGATGATGGGGCAGATGGGCTTCGACGCCACTGCGCTGCGCGTCTACAGCCATGTTGAGCGTATCGAGCACGTACACACGCCGGGCAACAGCTCCGGCATCGTCGACGGCGCCGCGCTGATGCTGATCGGCTCCGCGGCCAAGGGCAAGGAACTGGGCCTGAAACCGCGTGCGCGCATCGTCGCCACCGCGGTGACCAGCACCGACCCGACCATCATGCTCACCGGCCCGGCGCCGGCCACGCGTAAGGCGCTGGCCAAGGCGGGACTCTCCATCGACGACATCGACCTGTTCGAGGTCAACGAGGCTTTTGCCTCCGTTGTCATGAAGTTCATGAAGGACATGGGCGTGAGCGAGGACAAGGTCAACGTCAACGGCGGTTCCATCGCCATGGGCCACCCGCTGGGCGCCACCGGCTGCGCCATCCTCGGCACGCTGCTCGATGAACTGGAGAAGCGCCAGTTGCGCTACGGCCTTGCCACCCTCTGCGTGGGCGGCGGCATGGGCATCGCCACCATCATCGAACGAATCTGATCGGTACGGGTGAAACCCGCCATTCGTGTGCTGGCGGGTTGCACCCGCCCTACGCAGCTACGCAGCTCCCACAGCTTTGGGAAGAGAATACAAAAATGACAGACGCCATCCGTTACGAAAAAGGCCAGGACAATATCGTCGTCCTGACCATGGACATGCCCGGCCAGAGCGCCAATACCATGAACGCGGTGTACCGCGAGGCCATGGGCCAGATCGTCGACCGCCTGGAAGCGGAAAAGGACTCGATCGCCGGGGTGATCGTCACCTCGGCGAAGAAGACCTTCTTCGCCGGCGGCGACCTCAATGAACTGATCAAGGTCACCCAGGCCGAGGCCCAGGGCTTCTACGAGATGATCCTGAGAATCAAGGGCCAACTGCGCCGCCTGGAAACCCTCGGCAAGCCGGTGGTTGCCGCCATCAACGGCGCAGCGCTGGGCGGCGGCTGGGAAATCGCCCTGGCCTGCCACCACCGCATCGCCCTGAACGAGAGCCACGTCCAGCTCGGCCTGCCGGAAGTCACCCTCGGCCTGCTGCCGGGCGGCGGTGGGGTGGTGCGCATGGTGCGCCTGCTTGGCCTGGAAAAGGCCCTGCCGTACCTGGCCGAGGGTAAGAAGGTACGCCCGGACGCTGCGCTCAAGGCCGGCCTGATCCACGATCTGGCCAGCGACCGTGACGAGATGCTGGCCAAAGCGCGTGCCTGGATCGCCGCCAACCCGGTGGCCAAGCAGCCGTGGGATGTGCAGGGCTACAAGATTCCCGGCGGCACGCCGAGTTCGCCGAACGTGGCGCAGATGCTGGCCATCGCCCCGAGCGTGCTGCGCAACAAGACCAAGGGCTGCTTCCCGGCGCCGGAGAAGATCATGTGCGCGGCCGTAGAAGGCGCGCAGGTCGACTTCGACACCGCGCAGATCATCGAGGCGCGCTACTTCACCGAGCTGACCACCGGCCAGGTGGCGAAGAACATGATTGGTACCTTCTGGTTCCAGCTCAACGAAATCAATGCTGGCAGCTCGCGCCCACAGGGCTATCCGAAAACCCAGACGAAAAAGGTCGGCGTGCTTGGCGCCGGCATGATGGGCGCCGGCATCGCCTATGTGTCGGCGGCGGCCGGTATCGAGGTGGTGCTCAAGGACGTGTCCGTCGAGGCGGCGGAGAAGGGCAAGAGCTATTCGGCCAAGCTGCTAGACAAGAAAGTCGCCAAGGGCCACATGACGGCCGAGCAGCGTGAGGCTTTCCTGGCGCTGATCAAGGCTACCGATAGCGAGGCGGATTTTGCCGGCTGCGACCTGATCATCGAAGCCGTATTCGAGGATCGTGCGCTCAAGGGCAAGGTCACCGCGGCAGCCGAAGCTGCTGCGCTGAGCGATGCGGTGATCGCCTCCAACACCTCGACGCTGCCGATCACCGGCCTGGCGGCTGCCGTGGCCAAACCGGAGAAATTCATCGGCCTGCACTTCTTCAGCCCGGTGGACAAGATGCCGCTGGTGGAAATCATCCGCGGTGAGCAGACCAGCGATGAAACGCTGGCGCGCGGCTTCGACTACGTCATGCAGATCAAGAAGACGCCCATCGTGGTCAACGACAGCCGCGGCTTCTTTACCTCGCGGGTGTTCGGCACCTTCACCAACGAGGGCATCGCCATGCTCGGCGAAGGCGTGAGCGCGGCGATGATCGAGAACGAAGCGCGCAAGGCCGGCATGCCGGTCGGCCCGCTGGCGATCAGCGACGAAGTGTCGATGAGCCTGATGAACCACATCCGCCAGCAGACCCTCTCGGATCTGGCGGCCGAGGGCAAATCCATTCCCGAGCACCCGGCGTTTGCGGTGATCGATCTGATGCTTAACGAGTTCAAGCGTCCGGGCAAGGCGGCCGGTGGCGGTTTCTACGATTACCCGGCAGGCGGCAAGAAGTACCTGTGGCCCGAGCTCAAGGCGCGTTTCGAAAAGGCCGATGCGCAGATCTCGCAGGAGGACGTGCGTGACCGCATCCTGTTCATCCAGGCCATCGAGACGGTTCGCTGCGTCGAAGAGGGCGTCTTGAAGTCAGTGGCCGATGCCAACATCGGCTCGATCTTCGGTATCGGCTTCGCCGCCTGGACCGGTGGTGCGCTGCAGTTCATCAACCAGTACGGGGCGAAGGACTTCGTCGCCCGTGCGCAGTACCTGGCCGAGCAGTACGGCGAACGTTTCCTGCCGCCTGCGCTGTTGCTGGAAAAGGCCGCCAAGGGCGAGACGTTCTGAGCCTCCCTTGTAGGGTGTCGCGGGGCCGCCCAGGCCATGCGCACCGCTTAAGCGGAGTGTCCCCGGTGCGCACGGCGCCCCCTACGGATGCAGAAACGGCCCGAAAGGGCCGTTTCAGTCAATCTTCCAACTGGTCGCGAATCACTGCACCGCTCTTGCCGTCGATACGAAATTCGTGAAGACGGCCATCCTGTTTCAGGCCTTCGCCTTCCCAGTAACCGTCATTGTCGGCTTCGATCTTGTGTAGCTCCGTGTAGCCAGCTGCACGTGCTTTGCTCAGCGCCTCGTCGATGCTGATCCAGTCGCTGTCGGGGCGATCTGCTAGAGCGTTGCCGGCAAGCAACAGGCTGCCGGCGAACAGGGTGATCAGGTTGCGTGTTTGCATGGGGCCAGTTCCTCGTTCCGTGAATGTCACGAGGAGTCTAGACCATCGCTTTCTCACGCCGCCTGGCACCAGCCCTGACGGATGCACACGGCTTCGTGGATCGCCAGCATCTCGCTATGACGAGTTGGCATGCGCAGGGTCAACATGCTGCCATCATCGAGTTGCAGGGCGGCTTCGGTTTCGAACTGCAGGCTGCCATCTTGCAGGTGGGCGTAGGTGACGCCGTAGGCGTCCAGGCTGAGTTGGCTGTGCATGGCGGCTCTCCTCTCTCCTGGGTTGTGTCAGCTCGAACGAACGTCGCGGGCTGCGGCGGCAGCCTGCTCGGCGCGAACCGGTGCGACGGTCTGGAAGGCGGAAGCGGCGGCGAAGCTGGCGAGTGCGGAGTAGGTGCTCATGATCTATTTCTTTCTGTGCATGAGGGCGACTGCCCGATGTGGCGATATTCGCTGCGAGCGTGCAATCACAGAAGTGAATGGCGTGCATGGTAACTATCGAAGCGGCTGATGAAGCGTCGCCACGCACTGACAGGGTAAAGTTTCGTCAATTTTAATTGACGACTGTTCGTGGCGTTGCATAGCGCCGATAATCGCGGATCTGCTTGAAAATAGGGTTCGGCTATTTATTTGTGCGAATTCATATGTTAAGAAAAACGCACAAATTACCCGCCCGCGTGTTCACCACAGGAAACCTCATGTCACTGCGTATTTGCATCCTAGAAACTGACATTCTCCGCCCTGAACTGGTCGATCAGTACCAGGGTTATGGCCGCATGTTCGAGCAGTTGTTCGCTCAGCAGCCGGTGGCGGCGGAGTTCAGTGTCTACAACGTGGTGGAGGGGCACTATCCGCCCGATAGTGAGCAATTCGATGCTTATCTGGTGACTGGCAGCAAGGCTGACTCCTTCGGCAGCGATCCCTGGATTCAGACCCTCAAGGAGTATCTGCTCGAGCGCTACAAGCGCGGCGACAAGCTGCTGGGCATCTGTTTTGGTCACCAGCTGCTGGCCTTGCTGCTCGGTGGGAAAGCCGAGCGCGCGGAGCAGGGCTGGGGCGTAGGGGTGCACAGCTATCGCCTGGAGAACAAACCCGAGTGGATGAGCCCGTCGCTGGACGAACTGCAGTTGCTGATCAGCCACCAGGACCAAGTCACTCGCCTGCCGGAAAAGGCCACGCTGCTGGCTTCCAGCGACTTCTGCCCGATCGGTGCCTACCACATCGAAGATCAGGTGTTGTGCTTCCAGGGACACCCGGAATTCGTTCACGACTACTCGCGGGCATTGCTCGATCTGCGCCAGCAGCATCTCGGTGAGCAGGTCTATCAGCAGGGCGTGGATAGCCTCAAGCATTCGCAGCAGGGCAGTGCAGTGGCTGAGTGGATGATGCGCTTTGTTGCTCAAGGCAAGCAAGCCAAGGCCTGAGTCTGATATCGAGACATGAAAAAGCCCGGTCATCCGGGCTTTTTCATGTCTGCTGAGTGAGCACGAAGTATGGCGAGAGCCGTTCGCTTCTGTTCGGTGGCGGGCTGCTGCGCTGCCGCTTGAGGCTTTCGGCCAGGTCCAGGTGATGAGCCAGTTTGTGGCTGCATTCGATGTTGCGCGCCACGGCGCCAGCCGAGCCTTTGCCGATGCCACTGAGGGCCAGCAAGGTGGTCAGCAGCGACAGGCTGGCGAGCACCAGCAGGCGGGTGCGGTGATTTTTGATCATGGCCGTTCACTCAACCTTGCGAGCGCGCGCCGAGCAGGGCGGGCAAATGAGTGATCAGGCTCTGCAGCGGGCCTGGTTGTTCTATGGTTGGAGTGCTTGGCTGGACGGCGGCGTAACTCACGACCAGCACCGTCGAGGTGCTGATCAGGTACAGGCCGATGGCAGCGAGAGCGCCGTTGCGGGCGGCTTGAGAGAGGCGGGACATGTTCTGTGCTCCAGGTCAGGAGTGGGTGTGGGCACAGAATCGTCGAAGTCATTTCGATTGAATAATGGATGCTCTGCAGAGTAACTATCGATGGATTTGATAGCAGGCGCGAGTTGCCTGCTCGCTCCGGCATCCCGCGTTATACCTCACGCGGACGCCAGTTCCTTGTCCATGCTGCTGATACATTCGCTCATGGCCTGCTGACAACGCTCCATCAGCGCGGGCATGTCGTCCAGGCTCAGGCCGGCAGTAGGCAGCGAGCGAATCAGGATGCGGCCGCTGTTCCAGCGATTCAGGCGCATGACTTTGCTGTAGTTGCTCACGCACACCGGGATGATCGGAACACCGGCCGTGATCGCCATTTGAAACGCGCCTTTCTTGAACGGCAGCAGGCCTCGGCCAAGGTTGCGCGTGCCTTCCGGGAAGACCCAGATCGAAGTGCCGCGATTGCGCAGGGTTTCGGTGGTGGTCAGCATTGCGCGCTTGGCGGCTACGGCATTGCTGCGATCGATCAGCACGTTACCGGCCAGCCAGTAGAGCTGACCGAAGAATGGCACCCACTTGAGGCTCTTCTTGCCGATGCTCACGGTGCGTTCCGGTACCACGCGGCCAAGCACGTAGAGGTCGAAGTTGGACTGGTGGTTGGCGATGATCACGCAGGAGCGCTGGTGTTCTAAAAGCGGGCGTACGTCAGTCTTCAGCTTCAGGCGCAGCAGGCATAGGGCGGGCAGCGAATAAAGACGTGCGCAGAGGCGGCTGTTGTCGGGGTTGAACGGGCGGCACAGGCCGAGCAGCAGGCCGAGCAGGCCGGCCAGGATGAAATGCACGCCCATCAGCAGCATGCGCAAGACGTAGAGCATTGGGGAGAACCGTCAGGGAAGGGGCGCGCAGTGTACGGGCGCTCACTCTGTCGGGCAATTGCTCGAAACTATCGCTTGGCGTGCGTAACGTCCTGAATTGTCGCAGAACTTGTCGGTTTCCATGCCCACGTAGAAAGGGCGCCTCACGGCGCCCTTCAATGCTTACTCGGTCTCTGCCTTGGCCGGCTTGCCTGGCAGCAACCCGTCGGCGCGGAACATCGCCTTGATGCCGCGCAGCGCCTGACGGCTGCGGTCCTGGTTCTCGATCAGGGCGAAGCGCACATGGTCGTCGCCATAGTCGCCAAAACCCAATCCAGGCGAGACGCAGACCTTGGCTTCGGCCAGCAGTTTCTTGGCGAACTCCAGCGAGCCCAGGTGCGCGTAGGCGTCGGGAATCTTGGCCCAGATGTACATGGAAGCCTTGGGCTTTTCCACCATCCAGCCGATCTCGTGCAGGCCCTTGACCAGCAGGTTACGCCGCTGACGATACTGTTCGGCGATATCGCGCACGCACTGCTGGTCGCCTTCCAGTGCAGCGATGGCCGCCACCTGCAGCGGGGTGAAGGTGCCATAGTCGTGGTAGCTCTTGATCCGTGCCAGGGCGCTGACCAGTTCGGGGTTGCCGACCATGAAGCCGATCCGCCAGCCGGCCATGTTGTAGCTCTTGGACAGGGTGAAAAACTCCACCGCGATGTCCTTGGCGCCGGGTACCTGCATGATCGAAGGCGCCTTCCAGCCGTCATAAACGATGTCGGCGTAGGCCAGGTCGTGAATCACCAGTACGTCGTACTGCTTGGCCAGGGTTACCACGCGCTCGAAGAAGTCCAGCTCCACGCACTGTGCGGTGGGGTTGGAGGGGAAGCCGAGAATCATCATCTTCGGCTTGGGAATCGATTCGCGAATGGCGCGTTCCAGCTCGGCGAAGAAATCCACGCCCGGCACCAGCGGCACGGAACGCACCTGGGCGCCAGCGATCACCGCGCCGTAGATATGGATCGGGTAACTGGGGTTGGGTACCAGCACCGTGTCGCCATGGTCCAGGGTGGCGAGCATCAGGTGCGCCAGGCCTTCCTTGGAGCCGATGGTGACGATGGCTTCGCTTTCCGGGTCGATCTCCACCTCGTAGCGATCCTTGTACCAGCGCGAGATGGCGCGGCGCAGGCGCGGAATACCGCGGGAAGTGGAGTAACCGTGGGTATCTTCACGCTGGGCGACCTGCACCAGCTTCTCGACGATGTGCGGCGGAGTCGCACCGTCGGGGTTGCCCATGGAGAAGTCGATGATGTCCTCGCCGCGACGGCGTGCAGCCATCTTCAGTTCGGCGGTGATGTTGAAGACGTAGGGGGGCAGACGATCGATGCGCGCAAAGCGGCGCTTGGCGTTATCAGCCATGATTTCCTCGAAGTACGTAAGCGCCCGGAACCGTCCGAGCGACGTTGGCCACTGCTGCAGCCTGCGGCGAAGATACGCGCGCCGCCGTCTCGCTGTCCAGCACAGCCAGCGAGCGGCGTAGCGCAACAGTCAACCGCCGAGCATGTCGTGCATGGCGATGATCTGTTCGGCCACCTGAATCAGCTTCTGCTGGCGACTCATGGCCTGCCGGCGCATCAGCGTATAGGCCTCTTCCTCGTTGCAGCTCTTCATCTTCATCAGCAGGCCCTTGGCCTGTTCGACGCGCTTGCGCTCGGCCAGTTGGGCATCGCGTGCCTGGAGCTGGGCACGCAATGCCTGATCGCTCTCGAAGCGGGCCATGGCGACGTCGAGGATGGGTTGCAGGCGCTGGGCATGGATGCCTTCGACAATGTAGGCGCTGACGCCACTCTGGATCGCCTGGCGCATCACGCTGGGGTTGTGTTCGTCGGTGAACATGACGATTGGACGCGGTTGGTCACGGCTGACCAGTACCACCTGTTCCATCACGTCGCGGCCAGGGGACTCGGTGTCGATCAGGATAACGTCAGGGCGTACCGCCTCGACCCGTTCAGGCAGGTCGATGGTCAGGCCGGATTCGTCGATGACCTCGAATCCGGCCTCGATCAGCGCGCACTTGAGGCGGCCGACCTTCTTCGGGGTGTCGTTGATCAGAAGGATACGCAGCATCGATGGTTCTCCCGGCGGTTACAGGGCGACAGCCGGGCTGTCGGCCAGGGCATGGAGGCGGAAGCTGCGCGCGTACGCGGCAGGGGCGCTGCCGTCCCAGCTGGTGCCGTCCTGCAGGATGGAGCTGCGCATCTCGCCCGGCACGGCAATTCCCAACGCCGTAGCGGCTTCGCGGTACAGGGCCAGTTGCTGCACCTGGCGGGCCACGCCCAGGTAGTCGGGGTCTTTGCGTAGCAGGCCCCAACGGCGGAATTGGGTCATGAACCACATGGCATCGGACAGGTAGGGCTGGTTGACCAGGCCACCGGCATGAAAGCGCAGCGGATGCTCGTCCTGCCAGGCGTGGCCGAGGCCGTCCTGATACTGGCCGAGAAAGCGTGGGGTGATCGCCGAGACCGGCGCATTGACGTATTCGCTGCCGCTGAGCAGCAGGGCGGTGCTGCGCTTGTTTTCCTCGTTGTCATCGATGAAGCGTGCGGCGTCGAGCACCGCCATGATCAGCGCACGGGCGGTATTGGGGTTCTGTGCGGCGAAGGCGCGGGTGCAGCCCAGCACCTTTTCTGGGTGATCCGGCCAGATTGCCTGGATGGTGGTGACGGTACAGCCGAGTTGTTCATCGACGGCCTTGGCGGTCCAGGGTTCGCCGACGCAGAAGCCGTCGATGCGCTTGGCCTCCAGGTGTTCGATCATCTGCGGCGGTGGCACCACCACGCTGTCCACGTCGCGCAGCGGATGGATGCCCTGGCTGGCCAGCCAGTAGTAAAGCCACATGGCATGGGTGCCGGTGGGGAAGGTCTGAGCGAAGGTCAGTCGCGCTCTGTTTTGGTGCACATGCTGGTGCAGTGCTTCACCGCTGGTCACGCCGGCGCTTTGCAGCGTGTGCGACAGGTTGATGCTCTGGCCGTTCTGGTTCAGCCCCATGAGCACCGCCATGTCGGTTGCCGCGGCGCCACCGAGGCCGAGCTGCACGCCGTAGATCAAACCGTACAGGCTGTGGGCGGCGTCCAGCTCGCCGCTGAGCAGGCGGTCGCGCAGGCCGGCCCAGGAGGCCTGGCGCTGCAGTTTGAGGCTCAGCCCATATTTTTCGGCAAAGCCCTGGGTGGCCGCGACTATCACCGAGGCGGAATCGCTCAGGGCCATGAAACCGATGTTCAGCACGCTCTTTTCCGGTGCATCGCTGCCGCCGACCCAGGCCAGGGCGTCGCCGCGAGGGATATGCTGTTCGCTCATGTCACTTCCTTCATCCACGCATTAGGTTCCGAGCCGCCAGCTGAGGTTTGCAGAACTGTGCGGGTGGCCCACAAAAAAGGCGTCGTACCGATCACCGCCGTAAAGGGTCGAGTTCGGAGACGACGCCGTTGTCGTTCGGGCCTTGTCCGTCGTCGGAGAGGCTCACTGCACGTAGAGAAAGCAAGGCATATGCCAGTGCGCAGAGTATGCACTGTTGGATGAGGCGTTCAGCGTCCCGAGTAGTGGTGGCGTTTCGGTTCGGGTAGCTGAATGCTGACAAAAGCCAGCAACGACAACGCCGCACTTGCTGAGCAATATGCGGCGTGTGGGTTCAGGCACGGCTGGGTAGTGCATGAGGTGCGGCAGAGCCGGGCATCGCTCTGCGATGTCCGGCGACCTTCTCAGTCTTCCATGGCGCCCATGGCAGTGGTGTTGAAGCCGCCGTCGACGTACATGATCTCGCCGCTGATGCCCGAAGCCAGGTCGGAGCAGAGGAAGGCGCCGGCATTGCCGACTTCCTCGATGGTCACGTTACGGCGCAGCGGAGTCTGCTTCTCGTTGGCGGCCAGCATCTTGCGGAAGCTGGCGATGCCGCTGGCAGCCAGGGTGCGAATCGGGCCGGCAGAGATGGCGTTGACGCGAGTGCCTTCCGGGCCGAGGCTGCCGGCCAGGTAGCGTACGCCGGCTTCCAGACTGGCCTTGGCCATGCCCATGACGTTGTAGTTGGGCATGGTGCGCTCGGCGCCCAGGTAGGAGAGGGTGAGCAGGCTGCCGTTGCGGCCTTTCATCATTTCGCGACCGGCCTTGGCCAGAGCAACGAAACTGTAGGCGCTGATGTCGTGGGCGATCTTAAAGCCTTCACGGGTGGTGACGTCGGTGAAGTCGCCATTGAGCTGGTCGCCCGGGGCGAAGCCGACCGAGTGGACGATGCAGTCCAGGCCGTCCCACTTCTTGCTCAGTGCTTCGAACACCGCGGCGATTTCCTCGTCGCTGGCTACATCGCAAGGGAAGCACAGGTCGGCGCTGGAGCCCCAGCCGGCAGCGAAGTCTTCCACGCGGCCCTTGAGCTTCTCGTTCTGGTAGGTGAAGGCCAGCTCGGCACCTTCGCGGTGCATGGCGGCGGCGATACCCGAGGCGATGGACAGTTTGCTGGCAACGCCAACGATGAGTACGCGCTTACCGGTTAGAAAACCCATTGTGCTATTCCTCTTCCTGTTTCAAGGATCAGTGAGCCGTTGCCGGGGCCAGAAAAGCGGCTTCCAGCAACTGCTGCGTATAAGGGTGTTGCGGTGCACTGAAGATCGACTCGGCAGACCCCTGTTCGACCACCTGGCCCTGCTTGACCACCATCAACTGGTGGCTCAGCGCTCTGACTACCGCCAGGTCATGGCTGATAAACAGATAGGTCAGGTTGTACTTGGCCTGCAAGCCGCGCAACAACTCCACCACCTGACGCTGCACCGTACGGTCGAGCGCCGAAGTGGGCTCGTCCAGCAGGATCAGCGCCGGTTTCAACACCAGTGCCCGGGCAATGGCAATCCGCTGCCGTTGCCCGCCAGAAAACTCGTGGGGGTAGCGATGCCGCGTCTGCGGGTCCAGCCCTACCTCCAAAAGCGCGTCGATGATCGCCTGTTCCTGCTCCGCCTCGTTCCCCATGCCATGAATGCGCAGACCTTCACCGACGATCTGGCTCACCGACATGCGCGGGCTCAGGCTGCCGAAGGGGTCCTGAAACACCACCTGCATCTGCCTGCGCAGCGGGCGTACTTCCTGCTGGCTCAGGCCCTGCAACTGCTGGCCCTGAAAACGGATATCACCGCGACTGGCGAGCAGCCGCAGAATGGCCATGCCCAGTGTGGACTTGCCGGAACCACTCTCGCCGACGATGCCCAGGGTATGGCCCTGGGGCAGGCTGAAGTTGATGCCGTCCACCGCTTTGACATGATCCACCGTCCGGCGCAGCAGCCCCTTTTTGATCGGGAACCACACACGCAGGTCGTCCACTTCCAGCAACGGCTGGCCCGCAGGATTGGCCGCAGGGTCGCCGCTGGGCTCGGCGCCGAGCAGTTCCTGGGTATAGGGATGCTGCGGAGCCTGGAACAATTCTTCACACGACGCCTGTTCGACGATGCGACCGCGCTGCATGACACATACGCGGTGGGCAATTCTACGAACCAGGTTGAGGTCGTGGCTGATCAACAGCAGCGACATGCCCAGGCGTGCCTGCAGATCCTTGAGCAATTCGAGGATTTTCAGCTGTACGGTGACGTCCAGAGCGGTGGTCGGCTCGTCGGCGATCAGCAGCTGTGGTTCATTGGCCAGGGCCATGGCGATCATCACACGCTGCCGTTGGCCGCCGGAGAGTTCGTGCGGGTAGGCCTTGAGGCGTTTCTTCGGTTCGGGAATACCGACCAGTTCCAGCAGCTCCAGGGTGCGCGCGCTGGCGGCCTTGCCGCGCAGGCCCTTATGCAGAGCGAGCACTTCGTTGATCTGCTTCTCGATACTGTGCAGCGGGTTGAGCGAGGTCATGGGCTCCTGGAAGACCATGGCGATGCGGTTGCCGCGGATGCCGCGCAGGCGGCCTTCGCTGAGCTTGAGCAGGTCTTCGCCGGCGTACTCGATGCTGCCGTGCGGGTGGCGCGCGAGCGGGTAGGGCAAGAGGCGCAGGATCGAGTGCGCCGTGACCGACTTGCCCGAGCCGCTCTCGCCAACCAGGGCCAGGGTCTCGCCCTGGCGGATGTCGAAGCTGACGCCTTCGACCACGCGCTGGCACTGCTCGCCCGTGACGAACTCGACGGCCAGGTCGCGCACTTGCAACAGGGTTTCGTTCTGGCTCATGTCATTTCCTCGGGTCGAAGGCATCGCGGGCGGCTTCGCCGATGAATACCAGCAGGCTCAGCATGATCGCCAATACGGCGAAGGCGCTGATGCCCAGCCAGGGCGCCTGCAGGTTGCTCTTGCCCTGGGCGACCAGTTCACCGAGCGAGGGTGCGCCGGGTGGCAGGCCGAAGCCGAGGAAGTCCAGCGCAGTGAGGGTGCCAATGGCGCCGGTGAGGATGAAGGGCATGAAGGTCATGGTCGAGACCATGGCGTTGGGCAGGATGTGGCGGAACATGATGGCGCCATTGCTCATTCCTAGGGCACGGGCGGCGCGTACGTACTCGAGGTTGCGCCCGCGCAGGAACTCGGCGCGTACCACGTCCACCAGGCTCATCCAGGAGAACAGCAGCATGATGCCCAGCAGCCACCAGAAGTTCGGCTGCACGAAGCTGGCGAGGATGATCAGCAGGTAGAGCACCGGCAGGCCCGACCAGATTTCCAGGAAGCGCTGGCCAAGCAGGTCGACCCAGCCGCCGTAGAAGCCCTGTAGCGCGCCGGCGATCACGCCGATTACCGAGCTGGCCAGGGTCAGGATCAGGGCGAACAGCACCGAGATGCGAAAGCCGTAGATCACCCGTGCCAGCACGTCACGGCCCTGATCGTCGGTGCCCAGCCAGTTCTGCGCCGAGGGCGGGGCGGGGGCGGGCACCTCCAGGTCGTAGTTGATGCTCGAATAGCTGAAGGGGATCGGCGGCCAGAGCATCCAGCCGTCCTTTGCCGCGATCAGTTCCTGGATGTAGGGGCTCTTGTAGTTGGCCTGCAGCGGGAATTCGCCGCCGAACACGGTCTCCGGGTAGCGCTTGAGCACCGGGAAGTACCACTGGCCGTCGTAGCGCACCGCCAGCGGCTTGTCGTTGGCGATCAGCTCGGCGCCCAGGCTCAGGCCGAACAGCACGAGGAACAGCCACAGCGACCACCAGCCGCGCTTGTGCGCCTTGAAACGGTCGAAGCGGCGTCGATTGAGAGGGGAGAGTTTCATACTCAACCCTCCCGGCTTTCGAAGTCGATACGCGGATCGACCAGGGTGTAGGTGATGTCACCGATCAATTTCACGATCAGCCCCAGCAAGGTGAAGATGAACAGGGTGCCGAACACCACCGGATAGTCGCGGTTGATCGCCGCCTCGAAGCTCATCAGGCCGAGGCCGTCGAGCGAGAAGATCACCTCGATCAGCAGGGAGCCGGTGAAGAAGATGCCGATGAAGGCGGCGGGGAAGCCCGCGATGATCAGCAGCATGGCGTTACGGAATACGTGGCCGTAGAGCACGCGATGGTTGGTCAGGCCCTTGGCGCGGGCGGTCACCACGTACTGTTTGTTGATCTCGTCGAGAAAACTGTTCTTGGTCAGCAGGGTCAGGGTGGCGAAGTTACCGATGACCAGGGCGGTAACTGGCAGCACCAGGTGCCAGAGGTAGTCGAGGATCTTGCCGCCGAGGCTGAGCTGCTCGAAGTTGTTCGAGGTCAGCCCGCGTAGCGGGAACCAGTCCCAGTAGCTGCCACCAGCGAACAGCACGATCAGCAGGATGGCGAAGAGGAAGGCCGGGATGGCGTAGCCGACGATGATCGCCGAGCTGGTCCAGACGTCGAAGGCGCTGCCGTGGCGCGTGGCCTTGGCGATGCCCAGCGGGATGGAGACCAGATACATGATCAGCGTGCTCCACAGGCCAAGCGAGATCGATACAGGCATCTTCTCGATGATCAGGTCGATGACCTGGGCGTCGCGGAAGAAGCTGGAGCCGAAGTCCAGCTGAGCGTAGTTCTTGAGCATGATCCAGAAACGCTCGGGCGCCGACTTGTCGAAGCCGTACATCTTCTCGATCTCAGCGATCAGTTGTGGGTCGAGGCCCTGGGCGCCGCGATAGTTGGAGCCGGCCACCGACACTTCGGCGCCGCCGCCACCGATGCGCCCCGTGGCGCCGCCGGCAGCCGCATCGAAACCCTCCAGCTTGGCGATCATCTGCTCGACCGGGCCGCCGGGCGCGGCCTGGATGATGATGAAGTTGATGACCAGAATGCCGAACAGGGTCGGGATGATCAGCAGCAGGCGACGAAAGATATAGGCCAGCATGTTATTGCTTCGCCTCTTCGGTCGCTTGTTCGGCGGCTTGCTGCTGAGCTTCGCTCGGCTGCTCCAGGCCTGGGCGCATCCACCAGGTGTGCAGGCCGATATCGTAGAGTGGCGTCACCTTTGGGTGCTCGAAACGGTTCCAGTAGGCGACACGCCAGGTCTTGATGTGCCAATTGGGGATCACGTAATAGCCCCACAGCAGCACGCGATCGAGGGCACGGGTATGGGCGATCAGGTTCTGCCGCGAGTCGGCGTTGATCAGACCTTCGACGATCTGATCGATGGCCGGGTCCTTGAGGCCGATGAAATTGCGGCTACCGGGATTGTCGGCGCTGGAGGAGTGCCAGTATTCGCGTTGCTCGTTGCCCGGCGAGTTGGACTGGCCGAAGCCGCCGACGATCATGTCGAAGTCACGCGAGCGCAGGCGGTTGATGTACTGCGAAACGTCGACGCGGCGAATCACCAGATCCATGCCAAGGTCAGCCAGATTGCGCTTGAATGGCAGCAGCACACGCTCGAATTCGGTTTGTGCGAGAAGGAACTCGAAGCTGACCGGCTGACCGTTGGCATCGAGCATGCGATCACCTTCGATGCGCCAGCCGGCCTGTTGCAGCAGTTGGTAGGCGCGGCGCTGTTGCTCGCGAATGATGCCGCTGCCGTCGGTGACCGGTACACGGAATTCCTCGCTGAACACCTCGGCCGGAATCTTGCCGCGCAGCGGTTCTAGAATCGCCAGTTCGTCTTCACCGGGTAGCCCCTGCGAGCCCAGTTCGGAATTGTCGAAATAGCTGCGAGTGCGGGAATAGGCGCCGTAGAACAGGCGTTTGTTGGCCCATTCGAAGTCGTACAGCAGGCCCAGCGCCTCACGTACGCGGCGATCCTGGAACTGCGGACGGCGGGTGTTGAAGATGAAACCCTGCATGCCGGTGGGGTTGCGGTTCTGGATTTCTTCCTTGATCAGCTGGCCGTTGGCTACCGCCGGGGTGTTGTAGGCCGTGGCCCAGTTCTTCGCGCTGGTTTCCAGCCAGTAGTCGAACTGGCCGGCCTTCAGCGCCTCCAGGGCCACGGTATTGTCGCGGTAGTAGTCGATCTGGATAGTGTCGAAATTATAGAAACCGCGGCTCACGGGCAGATCCTTGGCCCACCAGTCGTCGACACGCTCATAGCGGATGCTGCGGCCGGCCTGGACGCGGCCGACCTTGTACGGGCCGCTGCCCAGCGGTACCTCGAGATTGCCCTTGGCGAAGTCGCGCTCGGCCCACCAGTGCTTGGGTAGCACCGGCAACTGGCCGACGATCAGCGGCAGTTCGCGGTTGCCGGCGTGCTTGAACACGAAGCGCACGCTGTGCGGTGATTCCACTTCCACCTGCTCGACGTCGGCGTAGTAGCCGCGGTACATCGGCGCGCCTTTTTCCATCAGCGTATCGAAGGTGAACTTGACGTCTTCGGCGGTGATCGGCGTGCCGTCATGAAAGCGGGCTTCCTTGCGTAACAGGAAACGCACCCAGGCATTGTCGGGGGCTTTCTCGATCGTTTCCGCGACCAGGCCATAGGCGCTGAACGGCTCGTCCAGGCTCTGCACAGTGAGGGTGGCGTAGATCAGGCCGATGTTGTCGGCGGCGACCCCCTTGCTGATAAAGGGGTTGAGGCTATCGAAGCTACCGAAACCGGCTTCACGAAAGGTACCGCCTTTGGGGGCGTCGGGGTTGGTGTATTCGAAGTGGGTGAAGTCGGCGGGGTACTTGGGCGCCTCGTCATACAGGGTGACGGCATGCTTGGGGGTGGCGAAGGCGAGGCCGGCCAGACCGAGCAGGATGAGGCTGCTACCGTGGAGCAGGAAACTGCGCAGCGGGTGGGTCATCGAGCGTTCTCCGTAGGCTTCAGCCACCAGGTGCGCAGGCCCAGTGTGTAGGGCGGCGTGGTGACGAAGGCGAACCGATTGCGGTACGCCAGGCGGTGATAATTGATGTACCAGTTGGGAATGCTGTAGTGCTGCCAGAGCAGGACTCGGTCCAAGGCCCGCGTGGCGGCTACCTGTTCGTCTCGAGTCTGCGCCGAGAGCAGCTTGTCGATCATCTCGTCGACCACCGGATCGTTGACGCCGGCATAGTTCTTGCCGCCCTTGATGTTCACCTGGCTGGAATGGAAGTACAGCGATTGTTCCAGCCCCGGGCTGAGGGTTTGCGGCAGGGTCAGCAGGATCATGTCGTAGTCGAACTGGTCAAGGCGCTGCTTGTACTGGGCGCGATCGACAGTGCGCAGGTTGGCGCGTATGCCGATACTGGCGAGGTTGGCAGTATAGGGCTGGAGAATGCGTTCGAGGCTGGGGTTGACCAGCATGATCTCGAACTCGAGGCGTTGACCGCGAGCATTACGCAGCTCCTGGCCGGAGGGTTTCCAGCCGGCATCGGTCAATAGACCGAGGGCGCGGCGCAAGGTTTCCCGAGGGATGCCGCGACCGTCAGTTACCGGTTGTGTCGGTGGCTCGGTGAGCAGGCGTGCGGGTAGCTTGTCGCGATGCGGCGAGAGCAACAGCCACTCCGCGCCTTCGGGCTTGCCAGTGGCCGAGAATTCGCTGTTGGGGTAGTAGCTGGCGGCGCGCACGTAGGCGTTGTTGAACAGCGTGCGATTGGTCCACTCGAAATCGAACATCAGCCCCAGCGCCTCACGCACCCGGCGGTCGCTGAACAGATCGCGGCGCGTGTTCATGAACAGCGCCTGGGTCTGGGTCGGAATCTGGTGCGGTATCTCGGCACGAATCACCTCGCCGCGGGTAACGGCCGGAAAGCGGTAGCCGTTGCTCCAGTTCTTTGCCTGGTTCTCTATATAGAAGTCGAATTCGCCGGCCTTGAAGGCTTCGAAGGCGACATGGTTGTCGCGGTAGAACTCCACCTCGACGCGGTCGAAGTTGTATTTGCCGCGATTGACCGGCAGATCCTTGCCCCACCAGTCCTTCACCCGCTCGAATACCAGGCGCCGGCCAGGTACCACCTGGACGATGCGGTAGGGACCGCTGCCCAGCGGCGCCTCGAAGGTGGTGCTCTTGAAGTCGCGATCTTTCCAGTAGTGCTGCGGCAGGACCGGCAGTTCACCCAGGCGCAGGATCAACAGTGGGTTACCGGTGCGCTTGAAGACGAAACGGATGCGGTGGCGGCCGAGAATATCGACGCGTTTCACTTCCTGCAGGTTGGTGCGGTACTGCGGGTGGCCGTCATTGCGCAGCAGGCGATAGGAGAAGGCCACGTCGTAGGCCGTGATCGGCTTGCCATCGTGAAAACGCGCTTCCGGACGCAGGTTGAAGACCACCCAACTGCGGTCCTCGCTGTACTCGACGCTTCTGGCGATCAGGCCATAGCTGGAGGCAGGCTCATCCCCCGAGGGGTCGTAAGCGCCAGTGCCGACCATCAAGGGTTCGTTCAGCTCATTGGCGCCGTACTGCAGGAAATGTGCGGTCGAGATCGGGCTGCTGCCCTTGAACGTGTAGGGGTTGAGCGTATCGAAAGTACCCGACGCCATGATGCGCAACGTGCCGCCTTTGGGCGCATCGGGGTTGACCCAGTCAAAATGACTGAAGCTGGCAGGATACTTGAGTGTCCCGAACTGGGCGTAGCCGTGGCTCTCGCTGATAGTCGCAGAGGCGGGAAAGCTCAAGGCCAGGCTTAGGAACAGCAGTAGGAGGGGACGCATCGGGGGTGAGATCCGATCCATGGCGGCGTTTGGGCTTCTGGGTCGGTACAGTAACAGCTTGTATGGGCAGGAAAAAGAGTGCAGCGGTGGGCGCTCGCTTACGACGCTATGGCATACACTTCAGGGACACACCATGAGGGTACGAATTTGTCGGAACGAAGCCATGGTTTGCAGTCATGGATCGATCGCCTGAACCAAGCCGAACTGCCCGCGCTGGCTGCAGTGGTGCAGGATCTGCAGCGCCTTGCGCAGCAGGATTCTGCTTCAGTACAGCAGTTGGCCGATGTGTTGCTGCGTGATGCGGCGCTGACCAGCAAGGTGCTGCGGGTCGGCAACAGCGTCTACTACAACCCGTCCCAGGAAACCATAAAGACCATTTCGCGGGCCATCGTACTGATCGGCTTCGACAATGTACGCCTGATCAGTCTTTCGGTGAGCCTGATAGACGGGCTGCTTACCCGCGCGCCGCGTGAGCAGTTGCAGATGTTACTCGCGCGTTCTTTCCATGCCGCGGTGCAGGCGCGCAACCTGGCTGGCTATGTCATTTCCAGGCACAGCGAAGAAGTGTTCATCGCTGCGCTGCTCCATCATCTGGGCGAGCTGGCGTTCTGGGGCTGTGGTGGGGCGCAGGCTGACGAACTGGCCGATGCCCTTGAGCGCCCCGGTGTCGATGTCGATGAGGCAGTGCGTGAGATGCTCGGTGCCAGCTTTCGTCAACTTACCCAGGCGTTGCTGAAAAGCTGGAACCTCGGCGAAACCGCCATCCTCGCCCAGGCGGGCGCCAGCCAGCATGATCCGGCCGCCTACGCCGTACAGTTGGGCGTGCGCATCAGCGAGGCGGCGCTGGATGGTTGGGATTGTGCAGAAATGGAGGGCGTGCTGGGCAAGGTGGCAGCGTTTATCGAGCTGACACCGGAGGAAACCCTGCAGCAGGTGCTGGCCAGTGCTGATGAGGCGGTCAAGGTTGCCTCGACCTTCGGTGCCAGCAAGTTGTGCCGGCTGATTCCCAATACCGATCTCGAGCAGATTCGCCAGCAGCAGGAGGCGCGTCGTGCGTGTTTGCTGCAGCCGGATCTGTTGGTGATGCAGCAGGCATTGCAGGATCTTGGCCTGATGGTCAATGCCAGGGCCGATGTCGGGCTGGTGCTCGACACCTTGCTCAAAGGCCTGCATCGGGGCGTTGGCCTGGAGCGGGTGATGCTCGCGGTGCTGGCCGATGGGCAAAGCCGCTTCCGCGCCAAACGGGTGATCGGTGAAAAGTCTCAGCAATGGCTGGAGGACTTCGTGCTGCCTGCCGAGCAGGTGGAGCAGCCGCATATCTTCAGTTATGCGCTGCGCCATCGCGAGGCGATCTGGATGGGCGTGCCCGCCAGCTACAACCTGGCCGAGCTGGTGACCCAGCCGATTCGGCGCAGTCTTGGCGCCGGCATGTTCTTCATTGCACCGATCATCGCGGGTACCCGGGAAATCGGCGTGCTGTATGCCGACAGCAGGCTGTCCGGGCGGGCGCTGCGACACGAGCAATTCGTGGCGTTTCAGCGTTTCACGCAACTGGCGAGGCGTTGCCTGGAGGCGATCAGCAAGCGCTGATCACGGCAGATAGAGGGTCAGCTTTTCCCCTGGTTGCAGCTTGCTGCTGCGTGGATTCCAGGCCTGCAGGCGCTTGAGGTCTATATTGAAGCGCTTGGCGATCACATACAGTGAGTCGCCATGCTTTACGCGGTAGTAGGTAGCCTTGTCTCGTGAGGTGGCGGTGCTGCGATTGGCGCTGGCGGCGCGCGCGCCGCTGTCGGCGGCTGCCAGTGTGAGCACCTGGCCGACTTTCAACGCATTGCCTTGCAGCTTGTTCCAGCGCTTCAGGTCGTGCACCGCGACCTGGTTGGCGCGAGCGATCTGCCACAGGTTGTCGCCGTTCTTTACCTGATAGATCCGCGTGCTCGCGCTCTGCGCGACGCTGCGCTGCTGATACAGCGGTTCGCTCGGTTGAGCACCGGGCTTGGCGGGAATGGTCAGCACATGGCCAATGCTCAGGTTGTTGCCACTCAGACGATTGACGTCCTTGAGCATGTTGACCGACAGGTGGTGACGGTTGGCGATGGCGTGCAGGCTGTCGCCGGAGCGTACGGTATAGCTTTGCCAGTCGACCATTTCCTGCGGTTTCATCAGGGCCAGGTTGGCGCTGAGCATTTCTGCCTTATCGGTCGGCACCAGCAGGTGTTGCGGGCCGTCGAGGGTAATCCCGCGCTTGTAGGCGGGGTTGAGCTGCAGCAGCTCCTGTTCATCCAGGTCGGCCAGTTTGGCGACGCGCGACAGATCCATGTGCTGCTTGATTGCGATCTGTTCGAAGTAGGGTTCGTTGGCGATTGGCGAAAGGCTCACGCTGTAGGCTTCGGGCGTCAGGATCACCTGTGACAGCGCCAGTAGCTTGGGCACGTAGTCCTCGGTTTCCTTGGGCAGCGACAGGTTCCAGTAGTCGCTGGGCAGGCCGAGCTTTTCGTTGCGCTCGATGGCGCGGCTGATGCGACCTTCGCCAGCATTGTAGGCGGCCAGGGCGAGCAGCCAGTCGCCGTTGAACATTTCATGCAGGCGGCTGAGATAATTGAGCGCTGCCTCGGTCGATGCAGTGACGTCGCGGCGGCCGTCGTACCAGTTGGTCTGGCGCAGGTTGTAATGGCGGCCGGTCGAGGGAATGAACTGCCAGAGGCCGACCGCATGTGCCGAGGAGTAGGCCAGTGGATCGTAAGCACTTTCGATCACCGGCAGCAGCGCCAGCTCCATCGGCATGTCGCGCTCGGCAAGGCGCTCGACAATGTAGTGGATATAAGGCGCGCTGCGTTCGCTGACGGTATTGACGTGTTTTGGATTGCTGGCGTACCACAGGCGCACGCGTTCGATGCGCGGGTTGATGCCGATTTCATCCTGCAGCTTGAAGCCGTCGCGTACGCGTTCCCAGATATCGGCGTATTCACGCGGCTTGACCTGATTGTTGAGCCACTCCGGCTCGCGCTCCAGGCCCACGGCTCGAGAGGTATCAGCCGAACGGTCCGGAGTATCGCTGGGCAGGCTCTGACAGCCGGCCAGGATCATGCTGCACATCACCGCGAGCGCTCGGGAGTTTCGCGCTAACGCCTTTATATTCAATGGTTTGCGTGATGATAAAGGCATTGGGTGAGGTGTATGTCCCGGCGAAAAGGTCGGGCGATTCTAGGAATCGGGCCGGGGGTGGTCAAGTTTTCACCAGTCTTAATCTGGTCTTTTGCGGGCCTGTCGACCTTTTTCTCAGCGACTAAAACCTGTCTTTCCAGGCACGCAGACTAGCGAATACGGCGCTTGGCTCGCTTGACTGCCGGTCGTCGCGTCCGTTGGTCGCAGCGACGACCGCAGGCTCGCCAACACGCAGGAAAGGATTGGTAGCCAGTTCCAATTCGATGTTCGACGGCAGGCTGATGCGGCCCTCATCGCGCCAGCGGGCCACTTCGGCCAGGCGCGCACTGACGTCCGGATTGTGCGGCTCGACGGCGTGGGCGAAGCGCAGGTTGCTCAGGGTGTATTCGTGGGTGCAGTAGACCCGTGTTGCACCGGGGAGCGCTGCCAGGCGGCTCAGCGACTGGTGCATCTGTTGCGGCGTACCTTCGAAGAGGCGGCCACAGCCACCTGCGAACAGGGTGTCGCCACAGAACAACAGGTTCTGTTCGGCGTGGTAGTAGGCGATATGACCGAGGGTATGTCCAGGTACGGCCATGACCTCGAAGCGCAGGTCGAGTACGTCGATTGCGTCGTTATCCTTGAGGTCGATGTCACGGGCTGGAATCTTTTCCGCCGCCGGGCCGGCGACACGGGCGCCGGTAGCCGTCTTCAGTTGCTCGACACCGCCAACGTGATCGAAGTGATGGTGAGTGATCAGGATATCGCTGAGTGTCCAGTCAGGATGGGCCTCGAGCCAGGCCATGACCGGCGCCGCGTCACCGGGGTCGACCACGGCGCAGCGCTTGCTGCGGGCCTCCTGCAGCAGCCAGATATAGTTGTCATTGAAGGCGGGCAACGCGTCGATCTGAATCATTGCGGGTCGCTAAGCTGGTGATAAAGGTGCATCTTAGACAAGACATGCAGAACCTGTCATGCGGAGGCAGCGATGACTGATCAGGCATTCGCTCAGGCCGACCCTGAGTGGCTCAAACTCATCGGCGAGGCGCGCGACTGGCTTGCCGGCCCGCTCGGGCAACTGTTGCTGGAGCAGGAGCGGCGCTTGCTGGAAGAGGAGCTGGCGCGCTTTTTCGGGGGCTATCTGGTGAGCTACGGCCCCGGCGCCGAAGGCCCGCCCAAAGCGGGGCAGATCCAGTACAACGTGCGCCTTGGTGCGCCGATGCCTGGCGTGCAGATCGTCTGTGAGGAGCAATCCTGGCCCTTGGGGGAGCACGCCACCGATGTGGTGGTGCTGCAGCATGGTCTGGATTTCAGCCTGTCGCCTCATGGCCTGTTGCGCGAGGCGGCGCGCAGCGTCAGGCCCGGCGGGCATCTGTTGATTCTGGGTATTCACCCCTGGAGTACCTGGGGCGTGCGGCGCCTGTTTGCCCAGGATGGTTTGGCCAAGGCGCGTTGCATCGCCCCGAGCCGCGTCGGTGACTGGCTGAGCCTGCTGGGTTTTGCGTTGGAGAAACGCCGCTTCGGGTGCTATCGTCCGCCGCTCGCTTCGCTGGCCTGGCAAATGCGCCTGCGACGAATGGAGAGTTGGGGCGATGCCTGGCAGTTGCCGGGTGCCGGCTTCTACCTGTTGGTGGCGCGCAAACTGGTGGTCGGCTTGCGCCCCTTGCGGCAGTCGCGCCGTGAGTCAATGGGCAAGTTGCTGCCGATGCCGGTGGCCAAGATCAGTCGGCGAGACGTCGACAACTAAAGGCCATGCCCGGGCCCGTCAAATCTGTACAGAGCTTATGAATGTCCGAAACCGATGAAGTGGTGATTTACACCGATGGCGCCTGCAAGGGCAATCCTGGTCCCGGAGGTTGGGGTGCGCTGCTGGTCTATAAAGGCGCAGAAAAGGAATTGTGGGGCGGTGACCCGAATACCACCAACAATCGCATGGAGCTGATGGCGGCGATCGCCGGCCTGATCGCATTGACCCGGCCCTGTTCGGTCAAGCTGGTGACCGACTCGCAGTACGTGATGAAGGGTATTCAGGAATGGCTGCCGAACTGGAAGAAGCGCGGCTGGAAGACGGCTTCGAAAGAGCCGGTGAAAAATGCCGACCTCTGGCAGAAGCTGGACGAGGAGGTGAATCGTCATCAGGTGAGCTGGCAGTGGGTGCGTGGCCATACCGGCCACCCCGGCAACGAACGAGCGGACCAGTTGGCCAATCGTGGGGTCGACGAGGTGCGTTCGGCGCGTTAGCAGGCTGTTGAGTTGCCATTGCTGCGTTAAAAACAGGCTCAAAATGCTCATTTACAGCTCGTAAACTCCGCTTTTTCGCCTGTTTTCGCCTTGCACTGGCTGCCTCGCCAACGTTTTTCAACGGCCTGCTAGGCCACTTGAGTTAATATGCCGCGCTTGAATGTGCGACAACCCGAATAGATTGGAGAAGCAAGGCGTGACAACCGAGAATACCGTCAAGCGCTATGTAGTGCTGGATACCGAAACCACGGGTATGCCGGTCACTGACGGGCACCGCATCATCGAGATCGGTTGTGTCGAGTTGTTGGGGCGTCGCCTGACCGGGCGTCATTTCCATGTCTATCTCAACCCTGATCGCGAGATCGACGAAGGCGCCATCGCGGTTCACGGCATCACCAACGAATACGTGGCCGACAAGCCGCGCTTCCGGGAAGTCGCCGATGAATTCTACGAGTTCATCAAGGGCGCCCAACTGATCATTCACAACGCGGCGTTCGACGTTGGCTTCATCAACAACGAGTTCGCCCTGTTGGGGCAGAGCGAACGCGCCGACGTGAGCGATTACTGCTCGGTGCTCGATACCCTGATGATGGCGCGCGAGCGTCATCCGGGCCAGCGCAACAGCCTCGATGCGTTGTGCAAACGTTACGGCGTCGACAACTCCAACCGCGAACTGCACGGCGCCTTGCTCGACTCGGAGATCCTCGCCGACGTCTACCTGGCGATGACTGGCGGGCAGACCAATCTGTCCCTGGCCGGTGAAGGTTCCGACGGCGACGGCAGCGGGCGCCAGCAGCCCACACCGATCCGCCGTCTGGACGCCTCGCGTCCGCGCACGCGCGTCATCCGTGCCAGCGAAGAGGAGCTGGCAGCCCATCTCGCGCGCCTGGCCGTGATCGAGAAATCTGCGGGTGGCCCGTCGCTGTGGGCGCAGTTGGAAAAAGCGCCGGAATAACCGAACAGCGCAATTGCGACCTTTTCTTATAGCGTGATGCACAGGGGGTTCCGCCGATCAGAGCGAGCCTCTAACCTGAGGCGATGGGCAGGCCCAGCCTGCCAGCCTTCAGGACGTCACAATGTATAAAGATCTAAAATTCCCCGTCCTTATCGTGCATCGCGACATCAAGGCCGACACCGTGGCCGGTGATCGCGTGCGCGCCATCGCTCAGGAACTCACCCAGGACGGTTTCAGCATCCTGCCCACGGCCAGCGCTGCCGAGGGGCGCATCGTCGCCTCCACCCATCACGGTCTGGCCTGCATCCTGGTGGCGGCCGAGGGCGCTGGCGAGAACAGCCGCCTGCTGCAGGACATGGTCGAGCTGATTCGTGTGGCGCGGGTGCGGGCGCCGCAATTGCCGATCTTCGCCCTGGGCGAGCAGGTCACTATCGAGAATGCGCCGGCCGAAGCCATGGCCGATCTCAATCACCTGCGGGGCATCCTCTATCTCTACGAAGACACCGTGTCCTTCCTGGCCCGTCAGGTGGCGCGGGCGGCGCACAATTACCTCGACGGTCTGCTGCCGCCGTTCTTCAAGGCGCTGGTGCAGCACACCGCGCAATCCAACTATTCCTGGCACACGCCAGGTCACGGCGGGGGCGTGGCCTATCGCAAGAGCCCGGTGGGCCAGGCCTTCCACCAGTTCTTCGGTGAGAACACCCTGCGTTCCGACCTGTCCGTGTCGGTGCCGGAGCTTGGGTCGCTGCTCGATCACACCGGACCGTTGGCCGAGGCCGAGGCGCGTGCGGCACGCAACTTTGGCGCCGATCACACTTTTTTCGTGATCAACGGCACCTCGACGGCGAACAAGATCGTCTGGCATTCGATGGTCGGCCGCGATGACCTGGTGCTGGTGGATCGCAACTGCCACAAATCGATCCTGCACTCGATCATCATGACCGGTGCAATTCCGCTGTACCTGTGCCCGGAGCGCAACGAGCTGGGCATCATCGGGCCGATTCCGCTCTCCGAGTTCAGCAAAGAGTCGATCCAGGCCAAGATCGACGCCAGCCCGCTGGCACGCGGCAGGGCGCCCAAGGTCAAGCTGGCGGTGGTGACCAACTCCACCTACGACGGGCTCTGCTACAACGCCGAGATGGTCAAGCAGGCGCTTGGAGACTCGGTGGAAGTGCTGCACTTCGACGAGGCCTGGTACGCCTACGCCGCTTTTCACGAGTTCTACGCTGGCCGCTATGGCATGGGCACCCAGTACGACGAGCATTCACCGCTGGTGTTCAGCACCCATTCCACGCACAAGCTGCTGGCAGCCTTCAGCCAGGCCTCGATGATTCACGTGCAGGATGGCGGGCAGCGCCAGCTGGATCGCGACCGCTTCAACGAAGCCTTCATGATGCACATCTCCACCTCGCCGCAGTACGGCATCATCGCCTCGCTGGATGTGGCCTCAGCGATGATGGAGGGCCCGGCCGGGCGTTCGCTGATTCAGGAAACCTTCGACGAGGCGCTGAGCTTCCGCCGTGCCCTGGCCAATGTGCGGCGTAACCTGAGCGCCGAGGACTGGTGGTTCAGCATCTGGCAGCCGGGTGCAGCCGATGGCGCCGACAGCCTTGCCACGGCCGACTGGGTGCTGCAGCCGGACGCCGACTGGCATGGCTTTGGCGAAGTGGCCGATGACTATGTGCTGCTCGATCCGATCAAGGTCACCCTGGTGATGCCGGGGCTCAGCGCCGCCGGCAAGCTGGAGCCGCAGGGGATTCCTGCTGCGGTGGTCAGCAAGTTCCTCTGGGAGCGCGGCCTGGTGGTGGAGAAAACCGGCTTGTATTCCTTTCTGGTGCTGTTCTCCATGGGCATCACCAAGGGCAAGTGGAGCACGCTGCTGACCGAGTTGCTGGAGTTCAAACGCAGCTACGATGCCAACTTGCCGCTGATCGACGTGCTGCCTTCCATCGCCCACGCTGGCGCGGGCCGCTACCAGGGCATGGGGCTGCGCGATCTGTGCGATGCGCTGCATGGGTGCTACCGCGACAACGCCACGGCCAAGGCGCTGCGAAGCATGTACACGGCACTGCCAGAGATTGCGATCAAACCGGCTGATGCCTATGACCGCCTGGTGCGGGGCGAGGTCGAAGCGGTACCGATCGACCAGCTCCAGGGGCGTATCGCGGCGGTGATGCTGGTGCCTTACCCGCCCGGCATTCCGCTGATCATGCCGGGTGAGCGCTTTACCACGCAAAGTCGTTCGATTCTCGACTACCTGGCGTTCGCGCGCACCTTCGACAAGGCTTTCCCCGGCTTTGACGTCGATGTACATGGCCTGCAAACCGACGCCGGACACTACACGGTGGATTGCTTGGTGGAATAAACCACCCCGGATCTGCCGAAGCGCAAGTTCTTCGGCAGATCAAACGCTTATCTCTGATATTCAAAGCAGTTGATAACGCCCGGGCTGTGGCCTGCGTCACGCTGGCAAGCATCGACTTTTATGGCGTGCTTGTTATAGTTGCTCGGTTATTAATCACAAAATTGTTACTGTGCTGCCGAGCCGCGGCTGAGGATGCCTGCCATGTCCGACTACAAAGCCTTCCGCATCGAGCAGGTGGGCAAGATCGCTCACGTGCAGATCAACCGACCGGACAAGGTCAACGCCATGAATGCCGACTTCTGGCGCGAGATCATCGAGATCTTCCAGTGGGTCGATGACAACGATGCGGTCCGCGTGGTGGTGCTTTCCGGTGCCGGCAAGCACTTTTCCTCGGGCATCGATCTGATGTTGCTGGCCTCGGTCGGTGCGCAACTGGGCAAGGATGTCGGCCGTAACGCCACCACGCTGCGCCGCAAGATTCTCGAGCTGCAAGCCTCCTTCAACGCCGTCGACAATTGCCGCAAGCCAGTGCTGGCTGCCATTCAGGGCTATTGCATCGGCGGCGCCATCGACCTGATCAGCGCTTGCGACATGCGTTATTCCACGCTCGATGCGCAGTTCTCGATCAAGGAGATCGACATGGGCATGGCTGCCGATGTCGGCACCCTGCAGCGTCTGCCGCGCATCATCGGCGACGGCATGATGCGTGAGCTGGCCTTCACCGGGCGCAACATCGATGGCACGGAAGCTGCCCGTATCGGCCTGGTCAATCGCACCTACGAGAATCAGGAGGCGCTGCTGGCCGGGGTGATGGAGATCGCCGCACAAATCGCCGCCAAGTCGCCGATTGCCGTGCGTGGCACCAAGGAAATGATTCGCTATATGCGCGATCACCGGGTCGACGATGGCCTTGAATACATCGCCACCTGGAACGCCGCCATGCTGCAATCGGAAGACCTGCGCCTGGCCATGGCGGCGCACATGACCAAGCAGAAGCCGGAGTTCGCCGACTGATGCCGTATCCGCTGATGTTCGCTGCGAGGCCCAGAGCATGGTAAGTGGAGCCACATCCCTGAATCTGGTGCGCGACGAGCTGTTCGTCACCATGGAAGAGGCCGAGCAGAGCCTGGAGCATTTCATCGCCGAGCGGCATAACGGCAGTCTGTTGCAGCAAGCGGTGGAAAGCCTGCACCAGGTGCGCGGCACGCTCAACCTGATCGAGCTGGCCGGTGCCGAGTTGCTGGCCCAGGAAGTGCTCGATCAGGCCACCGATATCCCGGCCGGTGCCGGTGAGGAGCGCGACGCACAACTCTCGGCACTGAGCAATGCCCTGCATGTGCTGCGCCGTTATCTGGAAAACGTCGACACTCATCGGCAGGAAATGCCTGAACTGCTGCTGCCGGCGATCAACGATTTGCGTCAGGCTGGCGCGCAGCAGCCGCTGCCGGAAAGTTTCTTCTTCAGCGTGCGCCTCGATCATGCGCGGCCACATACGGCTACCCAGCCACTCGATGGCGCGGCCAAACTGAGCGAAGGCAAGCGCCTGCGTCACATGTATCAGGTAGGGCTGCTGGGCTTCATTCGTGAGCAGAATCCGCAGGCCAGCCTCAAGCTGATGATGCGTGCGATGGCGCGCCTGGACAGCCTGTTCGCCAATGAGCCGCGTGGGCGCATGTGCTGGATTGGCGCTGCCGCCATCGAAGCGCAGTGCGATGGTCAACTGCTGCCACGTAAATCGCGCAAGCAGCTGTTCTCGCGGGTCGATCGCGAACTCAAGCTGATGCTCGGCAACCCCCAGTACGAAGCACCGCGCAGCTTGCTGAAAGAGCTGCTGTATCTGGTCGCGCTGGCTGACAGCCACGGCCCGCACGCCAGCGCCATGCGCGGAGTGTTCGGTCTCACGCCGTTGCCGTTCACTGACCACCTGCTGGAAGAGGAATACCGGCGCCTGGCCGGGCCGGGCCAGGCGGTGATGCGTTCGTTGTCCACGGCGATTCGCGAAGAGCTGGCCAGCGTCAAGGACATGCTCGACCTGCTCGAGCGCGGCACCTTGCAAGGCGAAACCTTGGGCACCCTGCATGCAATGCTGGGTAAGCTGGCCAAGACCTTGGGCATGGTCGGTCTGACCTCTGCCGGCAACTCACTCGGTGCGCAGTTGCCGCTGGTCGCCGCCTGGAGCGAAGACGCGCCGCCACAGGCTGAGCAGTTGCACAAGCTGGCCGATGCCGTGCTCTATGTCGAAGGCATGGTGGCCAGCCTGGAACGTGGCGAAGGTCGCGATATCAGGCCGGCTGCCGTCGAGCCGGGCAATGAGGCCGATTCTTTCGCTACTCATCAGCTCAACGAAGCCCGTATCGTCGTGGTCGACGAGGCACAGGCCGGTCTGGCTCTGGCCAAGCGCGCGATCACCGCGTATCTGGAGTCGGCTGGCGACAAGATGCACCTGTCCAACGTGCCGTTCAGCCTGCAGGCCGTGCGTGGCGGCTTGTGGTTTCTCGAGCAGCGTCGTGCCGCGATGCTGGTCGGGGCGTGCGCCGACTACATCCAGACGCGCATGCTCGACAGCGGTCAGATGCCTTCGGAGCAGATGCTGGAAACCCTGGCTGATGCGCTGAGCAGCCTGGAGTACTACCTGGAAGCTGGCGCCGTCATGCGTCCTGAAACCCGCCCGAGCGTGCTCGACCTCGCCGAAGAGAGCGTCAAGGCGCTGGGCATGCCGGTGGCTGCCTGATGGTCTGGCGTAATACGTTCCTCGATCCGGCCCAGCCGGGTGGCTGGGCGCTGCTCTACAGCCAGCAGAACTTTCTTGCCGACAGCAATGGCGTGCTGTTTCCGCGTGACTGGATCAAGCGCCAGGATCTGCCGATCATCGGCGAGCAGGGCATTGGCCATTTCGGTGAGGACGCCGTCTATCTCCTACAGGTCAAACCGTCGGCCGCGCTGGATGGCTGCAACTGGCAGAGCCTGCGCCAGTTTATGTTGCAGGGCGAGGCGGAAACCTTCCGCATGCTCGCCTACGCCGCGCAGATCGGCACCTGGTACGCCGAGCATCGTTTCTGCGGCAGTTGCGGTACGCCGACCCGACAGCTTCCTGGCGAGCGGGCCATGCGTTGTGACAGCTGCGAATCGCAGCATTATCCGCGCCTGGCGCCGAGCATGATCGTGCTGGTGACGCGTGGCGATGAAGTCCTGCTCGCGCGCTCGCCGCGTTTCGTGACAGGGGTATACAGCGCCCTGGCAGGCTTTGTCGAACCAGGCGAGTCGGTGGAGCATTGCGTGGCACGCGAGGTGCGCGAGGAAGTCGGGCTCGAGGTGAAGAATCTGCAGTACATCGGCAGCCAGGGCTGGCCGTTTCCGCATTCGCTGATGCTTGGCTTCCATGCCGAATATGCCGGTGGCGATATCGTCATGCAGGAAGACGAAATCGAGGATGCGCGCTGGTTTCGCGTTGATGACTTGCCGCCGTTGCCGGCGTCGCGCTCCATCGCTCGCCATCTGATCGACCTCTACGTCGCGCGCCGCCTCGGTCTGCCCGAGCCGAGTCTGTCGTAGGGCGGGTGCAACCCGCCAAATCGATACTCTGGCGGGTTGCGCCCGCCCTACGCGACCCAGTGCTGCCAGACCAGGCGCGCGGCCAGCGCCAATACCACCGTAATGAACACCGGGCGAATGAACTTCGAACCGCCTTTGATCGCGGTGCGCGCACCGAGAAAGGCGCCGACCATCAAGGCGGCGCCCATGCTCAGACCGAGCCCCCAGGCTACCTGACCAAAGGCGATGAACACCGCCAGCGCCGCCGCATTGCTGACGAAGTTCATGGTACGCGCCACGCCGCTGGCACGCACCAGGTCGAGTGGATACATCAGCAGGCTGCTGACCGTCCAGAATGCGCCGGTGCCGGGGCCCGCCACCCCATCGTAGAGTCCCAGGCCAAGCCCTTGAGGCCATTGCCGACCGCGCGCTATCGGCAGGTCGTGTTCGGCTGGTGCCTCCGGCATACGTCCGAACAGCAGGTAAACACCGCAGGCGAAGACGATCACCGGCAGCATCTGGTTGAGCCAGGCGGCCGGCATCCAGTGCGCGATGACGGCGCCGAGCAGGGCGCCGATCAGGGTTGCCAGCAACGCGTTGCGCCATTGTTTCGGATCGAACAGCTTGCGGCGATAAAACGTGAGAGCCGCGGTGCCCGAGCCGAAGGTGGCGCACAGCTTGTTGGTGCCCAGCACCAGGTGCGGCGGTAAACCTGCGGTAAGCAGAGCAGGGATGGTCAGCAGGCCGCCACCACCGGCAATGGCGTCGATGAAGCCGGCGATGAAGGCGACCAGAGCGAGAATGGCCAGTGTGCTGGGATCGATGGCGAGCTCGAGAGCGAAGGGCATATTAAAGTGTCGACTTGTGGGCGAGTGCGCAGCCTGCTGGCTGTTCGTCGTGGGGAGAGCTGCGCATAATGCCGGGATTTCGTCAGAGAAGGAACGCAATCGATGCAATACGACGGGTTGGCCTGGGCCGTGGCGCTGTTGGCCGTATTGGCGCTGCTGGTGGCATTGCGCATTCTGCTCAATACGGGCTGGTTCCTCGGCTGGTTGCGTGGCACCTGTGGTCTGGCATTTCTCGCCCTGGCCGGCCTGGTCGGTCTGTTAGCTTACGATCTGTATACCTACGAGCCGCTGCAGCCGGGCAAGCCGCTGGTGACGCTGAGCTTCAAGGCTGATGGTCCGCAGCGTTATCAGGTGACGCTGCTCGAAGGGGGGCGCGAGCGCACTGTCACGCTCGAGGGCGACATGTGGCAACTCGATGGTCGCCTGATCCGCTGGAAGGGGCTGGCTGAGCTGATCGGTCTTGAGCCGGGTTACCGTCTGGAACGTCTGTCCGGGCGTTTTCTGGCCATCGAGCAGCAGGCGTTGGCGCAACATGGCCGTGTGCAACTGGCTGAAAGCCCGTACGGCGTCGATCTATGGCGCTGGCTGCGGCTCAATCAGCGTGATCTGTTGTTGTTCGATCCACAGGCGCTGCGCGTCACCTATCTGCCGATCGCGGCCGATGCGGTGTACAGCGTCAGCCTGACGCCGACCGGCCTGCTGGCCGAGCCGATGAACCCGGCGGCGGAAGCGGCGTTGAAGGATTGGTAGCGGCCAGCAGGCAGGTAGATGTAGGGTGGGCTTTAGCCCACACCGAGAGTGATTGGTGGGCTGAAGCCCACCCTACAAAAATTGATGAACCTCTCCCGCTTGATGGGGAGGGTGCGTGAAGGGCGGGAGAGGGGAGCGAAGTTGGCGTTCGCGTTGGTGACGTAGGGTGGGCTTCAGCCCACCGCGACCTACATTGGTGGGCTAAAGTGGAGCACCGCCCGGTCCACCCTACAAATCGACGCAGCGAATTTGTAGGAGCGGCGCCCCGCCGCGAAGCAGGCCGCGCGCAATTGAGAAACTTCGCCCCGGGGCGGGGCTCCTACGAAAGGCCACTTTGGTACCCTTAACTGACTGGCATTAATTTTCGGGTGCCTTTTTGCTGCGTGCTATCTGGCCTCAGGAGAGGAAGCCGCCGTCCACGTTCAGCGCCACGCCGGTGGTGTAGCTGGATGCTTCACTGGCCAGGTACAGCACTGCGCCGGCCATCTCGCTCGGGTCGGCCACGCGTTTGAGCGGGATGCGCTGCAGGGCATGCTTGAGGATGGCGTCGTTCTTGGTCAGTGCCGAGGCGAACTTGGTGTCGGTCAGGCCTGGCAGCAGGGCGTTGCAGCGAATGCCGAACTGCGCGCACTCCTTGGCGAACACCTTGGTCATGCTGATCACCGCGGCCTTGGTCACCGAGTAGATGCCCTGGAATTCGCCGGGGGATACGCCGTTGATCGAGGCGACGTTGATGATCGAGCCACCACCGCCTGCCTTCATCAATTTGCCGCCTTCGATGGACATGAAATAGTAGCCGCGGATATTGACGTCGACCGTCTTCTGGAAGGCGCCCAGGTCGGTATCCAGCACGTTGCAGAACTGCGGGTTGGTCGCGGCGTTGTTGACCAGGATGTCGAGGCGCCCGAACTGTTCCTTGATCTGCGCGAAGACATTGGTGATCTGCTCCATCTCGCCGATATGGCAGGCGATGGCGGTGGCCTTGCCGCCCTCGGCGGTGATGGCATCGGCCACGGCCTGGCAGCCTTCGATCTTGCGGCTGGAGACGATCACGTGCGCGCCTTGCTGGGCCAGCAACTTGGCGATGGCCTCGCCGATGCCGCGGCTGGCGCCGGAAACGAAGGCGATCTTGCCGTCGAGGTCGAACAGTTGGGTCTTGGACATGGTGATTACCCCAGGGTTAGAGAGTGGATTTGCCGATGACCTGCAGGCACATCTGCTCCAGCAGCTTGTTCATGTGAATGAACTGGGCGAAGCGCTTGTCCTGGGTCTGGCCGTGATAGAAGCGGTAGTAGATCTGCTGCACGATACCGGCCAGGCGGAACAGGCCGTAGGTGTAGTAGAAGTCGAAACTGTCGATCGCGATGCCGGCTTTTTCAGCGTAGTAGTCGACGAACTGCTGACGCGTGAGCATGCCCGGCGCGTTGCTCGGCTGGCGACGCATCAGTTGCACCGGCGCAGGGTCGCTGGCTTCGATCCAGTAGGCCAGGGTGTTGCCCAGGTCCATCAGCGGGTCGCCGATGGTGGTCATCTCCCAGTCGAGCACGCCGATGATCTGCATCGGGTTGTTCGGGTCGAGGATCACGTTGTCGAAGCGGTAGTCGTTGTGCACGATGCCCGGCTTGTGGTGATCGGCCGGCATCTTGTCGCGCAGCCAGGCCTTGACCGGCTCCCAGGTCGGCGCGTCCGGTGTCAGGGCCTTCTCGTAGCGCTCGCTCCAACCCTTGATCTGGCGTTCGACATAACCTTCGGGCTTGCCCAGGTCGCCCAAGCCGCAGGCGTTGTAGTCGACGTTGTGCAGTTCCACCAGCTTGTCGATGAAGCTCTTGCACAGCGCTGTGGTCTGCTCGGCGCTGAAATTCAGCTCGGCCGGCATTTCCGAGCGCAGGATGATGCCCTTGACCCGCTCCATCACATAGAACTCGGCGCCGATCACCGACTCGTCGGTGCAATGCACGTAGGCTTTGGGGCAGTAGGGGAAACCGGCATTGAGCTGGTTGAGAATGCGGTATTCGCGGCCCATGTCATGCGCTGACTTGGCCTTGTGGCCGAACGGCGGACGGCGCAGGACGAACTCCTGCTGCGGGTATTCGATCAGGTAGGTCAGGTTGGATGCACCACCGGGAAACTGGCTGATCTTCGCTTCACCGCTCAGGCCTGGGATATGGGCCTTGAGGTAGGCATCGATGACGCCAGCGTCGAGCTCTTCGCCCGCGCGGATACGGGTGGATTGGTCAGTGAGCGCCATATTTATCCCTTCTACTTATGATGGGGGCCCTAGATAATTGGCTAATCTAATGCTGCACCTGGGCTGTCACAAGCAATACGCGCCGTTATAGGCAGGCGTGTTGCACCTCGATCAAACTGCCTGATCATTCATTTTCAACCTGAGCTTTCGCTTGTGCGCAGGCAATAAAAAACCGGAGTGCCAGGACTCCGGTTTTCGTGTTTTGCGCTCAGCTCGCCGATCAGACCGGGAACAGTTCGCCCAGCTTCATCGCCAGCATCATGTCGCCTTCGGCGCGCAGCTTGCCAGCCATGAAAGCCTGCATGCCGTCGGTTTCGCCGCTGACGATGCCCTTGAGGGTTTCGCTGTCCATGATCAGGGTCACGTTGGCGTTCGGGTTGTCGCCTTGCTCGAGGGCGCAGGTGCCGTCTTTGACGATCAGCGCGTAGTTCTCGCCATCTTCGATGTTGAATTGGAATACCAGATCCAGGCCTGCAGCGGCGCTGGCGTTGAACTTGGACTGCATGGTTTGGGCGATGTCAGCAACACTCATGGTCTTATCCTTTTTCGGTTTTTTCGCGCAGCCTCACGGCCGCAGTGGGCTGGAGCTCATCGGTAGGTGATAAGCTCCGGCGCCTTCAGCAGCTGTAAATGCACATGGCTGTTGAAGGAAGCCAGACTCACCTCGCTGCCGCGGAATTTCAGCTGGCTGAGCGAGGTATTGACGATTTGCCAATTCAGTTCGAAGGCCTTTGTCGAAGGCACGCCGGTGATCAGGCGGAGCAAGGCGGTGATGGTGCCGCCGGAGGTGAACACGGCAATGTTCTGTTTGCTGCCGGCCTGTTCGAGGATGCGCTGCAAACCGCCTTCGACCTGCTCGACATAAGCCTGCCAACTCTGCAGGCCGGGTTTGTCATGCTCACCGGAAATCCAGCGCTGGATCAGTTTGGCGAACAGGCGCTGGAACTCGGCGCGGTTCTGCGCGCCATTGCGCAGGATGTGCAGCGCTTCGGGCTCTTCCGGTAGCAGTTCTGGCAACAGGGTGCGAATCACCGCGTCGGCATCGAATTCGTTGAAGGCGTCGTCGATATCCAGCGTTGGCGCCTGGCTCATGCGCTGCAGGGCGGCGTTGGCGGTATGCTGCTGGCGGCGCAGACTGCCACTGACGCAACGATCGAAGGCGATACCGAGCTGTTCGAGATGTTCGCCCAGTACTTCGGCCTGGCGCACGCCGACGGGAGACAGGACATCGTAGTCGTCTGCACCGAATGAGGCCTGGCCATGTCGAATCAGATAGATGCTGCCCACGTCCGTATTGGTCCCGGCACGTTGAATGTTTGGCGAGGGTATGAGGAAGCTCGGGGGCTGTCAACGAAAAAACATACGCTTGTTTGAATTGCTTGTATGTCCATTGTGCAGTGCTGCCGCGCTTGGCCGGCGAGGCGCTGCGCCGGTATGCTTGGGGCTTTGTGCGCCCAGGCGCCGCTGCATTGTCCAAGGGGGATCCGTGGAGTTTCTTAGCGAGTACGCCAGCTTTCTGGCGAAAACCCTGACCCTGGTGGTCGCCATCGTCGTGGTGCTGGTGGCGATCGCCGCCACGCGCGGCAGAGGGCGGCGCGGCAGTGGTCAGTTGCAGGTGCAGAAGCTCAATGATTTCTACAAGGATCTGCGTGAGCGCCTGGAGCACAGCGTGTTGTCCAAGGATCAGCTCAAGGCCACGCGCAAGGCGCAGGCCAAGGCGGCCAAGCAGGAAAAGAAAGCGCCGCCGAGCAAACCGCGGGTGTTCGTGCTGGATTTCGACGGTGATATCAAGGCCTCAGCCACCGACAACCTGCGCCATGAGGTGACGGCGCTGCTGTCCATGGCCAAGGCCGATGACGAAGTGGTGCTGCGCCTGGAAAGTGGTGGCGGCATGGTGCATAGCTACGGCCTGGCTTCGTCGCAACTGGTGCGTATCCGCGATGCGGGCATCCCGCTGACGGTGTGCGTGGACAAGGTAGCGGCCAGCGGCGGCTACATGATGGCCTGCATCGGCCAGAAGATTCTCAGTGCGCCTTTTGCCATCCTCGGCTCCATTGGCGTGGTGGCGCAGTTGCCTAACGTGCATCGTCTGCTGAAGAAGCACGAAATCGATTTCGAGGTGCTGACGGCCGGCGAATACAAGCGCACGCTGACCGTATTCGGTGAGAACACCGAAAAGGGCCGGGAGAAATTCCAGGAAGACCTGGAGACCACCCACGAACTGTTCAAAGGCTTCGTTGCCCGTTACCGCCCTCAGCTGGACATCGATGCCATCGCCACCGGTGAGGTCTGGCTGGGCATTGCGGCGCAAGAGCGCCTGCTGGTGGATGAACTAAAGACCAGCGACCAGTACCTGGCCGAGCGCGCCGCCGAGGCTGAGCTGTTCTATCTGCATTTCGTTCATAAAAAGAGTTTGCAGGAGCGTGTCGGGCTGGCGGCCAGCATGGCGGCAGATCGCTTCGTCCTGACCTGGCTGAGCAGACTCAATCAGCAACGTTTCTGGTAAGAGCACGCCACCGAACAACGACAAGAGGAGAAGGTGATGACTGAATTCAAGGCTTTGCTGGTCAGCGAGGGTGCCGATGGCAGTTTTCGGCGCCAGGTAGTAGCCCGGCAGATCGAGGATCTGCCCGCAGGCGATCTGCTGATCCGCGTGCGCTATTCCTCGCTCAACTACAAGGATGCGCTGTCGGCCAGCGGCAATCGCGGGGTTACCAAGCAGTATCCGCATACGCCGGGCATCGACGCCGCTGGCGTGGTGGAGGCGTCCGCCGTGGCCGAGTTCGCCGTGGGCGACGAGGTGATCGTCACTGGCTACGACCTGGGCATGAACACTGCCGGTGGTTTCGGCCAGTACATCCGCGTACCGGCGGCCTGGGCGATCAAGCGCCCACAAGGCTTGCCGCTGCGCGAGGCGATGATTCTCGGCACCGCCGGCCTGACCGCCGCGCTATGCGTGGACAAGCTGGAGCAGGCCGGCGTTACTCCGGAGTCCGGCACCATGCTGGTCACCGGTGCCACGGGCGGCGTTGGCAGCATCGCCGTGGTGCTCCTCAAGCAGCTCGGCTATCGCGTAGCCGCCGCGACCGGCAAGGCCGAACAGGGCGATTTCCTGCGTGGTCTCGGTGCTGACGAGATCGTCAGCCGCGAAGAGCTGCAGCAAGGTAGTGAGCGGCCGATGCTCAAGGAATGCTGGGCGGGAGCGGTAGACACAGTGGGTGGCGACATCCTGTTCAATGTGGTCAAGTCGCTGCGCCACAGCGGCAGCGTGGCCTGTTGCGGGCTGACTGCTGGCGTCGGCTTCCAGGGCAGCGTACTGCCGTTCATCCTGCGCGGGGTCAACCTGCTTGGCGTGGATTCGGTGGAGCTGCCTCTGGTGGTCAAGGCGTCGATGTGGGACAAGCTGTCGTTGCAGTGGAAGCTCGATCTCTCGGCGCTGTGCCAGGAAGTCGGTCTGGAAGAGCTGCCGGCGGCCATCGAACGGATACTGGCTGGCGGCATGGTCGGTCGCGTGCTGGTGCGACTCGACTGAGTGGATCAGAGGCCCGTCGATGACGGGCCTCTGCATTTCAGGCCTGGCTGACGTACATGGTGATTTCGGCGCGGAACACCGGCTTGTCACCGACGTAGGCCATCACCGGCACCTTGATGTCGCCGGTCTGATCCCAATCCACCGCGCTGCCATCGGCCACCGTGCGGATGTCGCCGTCTGCCTTGGCCAGGTATTCCACCGTCATCCCTTTGGGAATCCAGCGGCAACCGTCAGGAATGGAGGCGTCGGTCATGCTGCCGGCGGCAAGCTCGGCAGCATTGCACAGGGCGATGGCGTGCACCGTACCGATATGATTCAGCACTTCACGGCGTTTGGCGAAGCGGACCTCGGCATAGCCGGGGCGCAGCTCGACCATCTGCGGGGCGATGCTGGCGAAGTAGGGGGCGACCTGGCCGATCATCGCGCTGAATTGGGCAGCGCCGGCCTGCTGGAACATCTGCAACATCTGACTCATGACTCTCTCCTGCGTGTTTGCGATTGAAGATGAGCGCGCGCCGGAGCAGTATACGAGCACTAGAAAGTTATTCTAGAAAAATATTCTAGTCATAAGGAGCGGCATGGCCCGTCCATCACGCAAAGACGAGATCCTGCAGGCTGCGCTGGCCTGCTTCACCGAGCACGGTGTCGATGTCACCACCATCGAGATGATCCGTGACCGTTCTGGCGCGAGCATCGGCAGTCTGTATCACCACTTCGGCAACAAGGAGCGGATCATCGCCGCGCTCTATCTGGCCGGCACCGCACAATACGCCGACCTGCTGCAGCGCGGATTTGCCAGCGCGGCCAGCGCCGAGGCCTGCGTCAAGTTGCTGGTGACCAGCTACATCGATTGGGTGGTGGCCAATCCTGATTGGGCGCGTTTCATCCTGCACAGTCGTAGTCGGGTCGAAGCGGGGGAAATGGGCGATGCGCTGCGCGAAGCCAATCGTCAGCATTTTGCGCAGATTCTCACGGCGCTCGCCGAGTACCGTCGGCAGGGACTGTTCAAGGCGCTGCCGGATGACTGTTTCGCCTCGGTGGTGATCGGTCCGACGCATGATCTGGCGCGCAACTGGCTGGCTGGCCGCACCCAGAGCGAGCTTGGCGATTGCCGCGAGCTACTGGCGCAGATCGCCTGGGATAGTGTGAAAAACAGCGGCTAGCCGAAGCGATAGATATCCATCCCCAGGGCGCCGTAGGTGAAACCGCTGTGCTCAATCGTGAAGGTACCGCCAGCACCTCGGGCGAAGAACAGCGGTAGCAGGTGTTCTTCGGTGGGGTGATTGCGTACGGCATTCGGCGCCAGCAGTCGGTAATGGTGCAAGGCCTCTTCGTCGTTCGCTTCGAGCTTTTCCACCACCCAGTCGCGAAACGCCTTGGCCCAGGGTGTGATGACGTCCGGGCCGGCACGCCAGTTCAGCTCGCCCAGGTTATGGGTGATGCTGCCGGAGCCAATTAGCAGGATGCCTTGTGCACGCAGGCTGGCCAGAGCACGGCCCACGCGGGTCTGCAACTCGGGGCCGAGGCGGCTGGGTAGCGATAGCTGCAGAACAGGGATGTCGGCTTGCGGATACATCAGCGACAGTGGCACCCAAGCACCATGGTCGAAGGGGCGTTGCGCATCGAGCTGTGCGGACAGACCCACGTCGTTCAGTTGCTGGGCGATCTGCTCGGCCAGCTTCGGTGCGCCGGGGGCCGGATACTGCACCGCATACAGCTCGGCTGGAAAGCCGCCGAAGTCGTGCCAGGTCTGCGGGTGTTCGCCCGCCGTCAGCAGCAGGCGCTGGCTTTCCCAGTGCGCCGACACCACCACTATGGCGTTGGGTCTGGGTATATCGGCGGCCAGTTTGGCCAGCGCCGGGCCGCTGGCACCGGGCTCCAGGGCCAACATGGGGGAACCATGGGAAATGAACAGGCTGGGCAGCATGACGACCTCCAGAAATGTGCTCACATTTTCTCCGAGGTCTTCATCGATTAATAATGATGTTTTTCCGCGGTATCAATCGACTGGTTAGATGTTTAGCGCAGGTTGGCGCCAAACGCGGTCTCGATATTGATGCCCAGGCTGAGCACGCCGAGAAACTGCCCATCCCGTGGGTCGTGAATAGGCGCAGAAACCTTGCTCTGAAAGCTCTGGGTCGAACCATCGTACTCGATATCGCCGATATGGATCTGGCCAGGCGCCAGGCGCATGGCTTGTCGAAAGTCATCTTCGTCAGCTTGCCAATAATCGCTGGTGACTTCGCTGATGGCGACTAATTGGCCGGAGTGGTCGCTGAGGAAGATCTCATTGAACAGGAGGTGATGTTGACGCGCTATGTTGGCCAGCAGGCGTGACGGCGGCGTCTGCAGCAGGCGACGGATCAGTGGCTTTTCCTCAAGCAGGAGTTCACGCAGCCATTGCCTGTTCAGCTCGTTAATGCGCTCCATGCTCGTATTGCGCGCGGCTACCTGGCGAAGGGCGTTCAACAGTTCGTCATGGTAGGCCCAGCGCTTCAGATGCTGGGCGGTCAACTGGCGCAGATAATGGGCTTCGGCGTCAGTCAGCGCGCTACCTTTGGGGGCGCAGTGTTCGACCTGACGGTTGAAGGCGCTGAGGAAATCAGGGTGGTGCTGCAGGAAATCGTGAGAGAAATAGACGCCCAGTGGTGAGTAGCGTACGAAGCGTCGCTGCAGAGCCTGTTGGGGTGGCTGCTCAGAGAGGGCGCTCCGCATGGCATTGTCATCGGCCAGGAAAAGATCGATGCGCCCACGTTGCAGCAATTCGATCAATTGCTCCAGGCGCGGTACCTTCTGCGCTACGGCGATGCCGCGAGCCTCCAGCCAGGTCATGCTGTTGCTTCCCAGCACGCTGCCGATGCGCAGCTCGCGGTCCCAAATCGGCTTGTTGAGGATCAGCGAATCCTGGGCATACCAGTACCATTTCTCCATCAGAAGCGGGGCGGACAGCTGCGCGTAGCCATCGACCTGGCTGTCTGGTGCCGAGCTGAAGAAACCATCGGCGATGCGCCTACTGACATTCTGCCGGGCTCGACTCAGCGATGTGAGCTGGATCTGATAAGGCCGCTGCAATCGATTGAAGATGCATTCGAGTACAGTTACCGAGCTACCGCTGAGTTCGCCGTCTACCACCAGTTGGTAAGGATCCTCGAGGCTGGTGTCGAGGCGCACGGTTGCGTTGTCTTGGTCATTGGCCTGCGCCAAGGTCGAGACAGCCAGTAACAGGCAGGGCAGCAGATGGCGTGCTGGCATCGAGTCATTTAGCGTATGGGTTGTTATTTCCAGTTTAGGTGAGGGGAGTGGATATGCACGCGACATTCTGGCAGGAGCGCTGGGCGCGCGATCAGATCGGTTTTCATCAGCAAAAGGTTAACGGCTACCTGCGTCGTCACTGGTCCGCGCTCGGGCTGGCGAAAGGTGCGGCGGTGCTGGTGCCGCTGTGTGGCAAGAGTCTCGACCTGGTCTGGTTGGCGGAGCAGGGGCATGCCGTGATCGGTGTGGAGCTGGCCGAGCGCGCGGTGCAGGATTTCTTCGTTGAGCGTGATATGCAGCCACAGGTGTCGCAGCACGGGGTGTTCAAGGTCTACCAGGCGGGCACGCTGCGGATTTTGTGCGGCGACTTTTTCGCCTTGAGTCGTGACGACGTTGCCGGGTGCCGGGCTTTCTATGACCGCGCTGCGCTGATCGCCCTGCCGCCGGAAATGCGCGAGCGCTACGCCGCCCACCTGCAGGCGATATTGCCGGATAACTGCCAGGGCCTGCTGGTGACCCTGGTGTACGACCAGCAGCGGATGGATGGCCCGCCATTCTCGGTCGAAGACGCTGAGGTGATGCAGCATTTCGCGGCCAGTTGGGCGCTGCGCATGGTCGAGGAAAAGGACGTGCTGGCCGGTAATCCGCGTTTCAGCGATAGCGGTCTCGCTGCAGTGGATGAGAGAGTCTTTCATCTGACGCGCCGCTAGCGGCAGCCCCAATGAAAAGGCGACCCGAAGGTCGCCTTTTTTGTCCATGACGGATGGATCAGCCGCGGCGGCGCAGCGCCTCGATACGATCTTCCAGCGGCGGGTGGCTCATCAGCAGACCGGCCAGGCCGTTCTTCAGGCCGCCATTAATGCCGAAGGCAGTGAGGCTGTCGGGCATCTGCACCGGCACGCCTTGTTCGGCGCGCAGACGCTGCAGCGCGGCGATCATGGAGCCGGTACCGGCCAGGCGAGCACCGGCTTCGTCGGCCTTGTACTCGCGCTTGCGCGAGAACCACATGACGATGATGCTGGCCAGGATGCCCAGTACCAGCTCGGCGAAGATGGTCGCGACGAAGTAGCCGATGCCATGGCCGTCTTCGTTCTTGAGGATCACCTTGTCGACGAAGTTGCCGAAAAT
Organism: Ectopseudomonas oleovorans; assembly: GCF_029845265.1. Classification (NCBI taxonomy): domain Bacteria; kingdom Pseudomonadati; phylum Pseudomonadota; class Gammaproteobacteria; order Pseudomonadales; family Pseudomonadaceae; genus Ectopseudomonas; species Ectopseudomonas oleovorans. Next base: position 24,837 of record NZ_JAOCLK010000017.1, on the reverse strand, counting down.
GCGCGCGAAGAACATGACGAAGGTGTTCACCACACCCTGGATCAGTGCCAGGGTGACCATGTCGCCATTGGCAACGTGGCCGATCTCGTGAGCCAGTACCGCACGCACTTCATCAGGGGAGAAACGCTCGAGCAGACCCTGGCTGACCGCGACCAGTGCGTCGTTCTTGTTCCAGCCGGTGGCGAAGGCATTGGCCTCGTAGGCCGGGAAGATGCCGACTTCAGGCATCTTGACCCCGGCTTGGCGCGACAGCTCCTCGACGGTCTGCAGCAGCCACTGTTCGTGACGGGTGCGTGGCTGGGTGATGATCTGTGTGCCGGTGCTCATCTTCGCCATCCACTTGGAGATGAACAGCGACACCAGCGAGCCGGCAAAACCGAACACGGCGCAGAAAATCAGTAGGCTGCCATAGTTCTGGCCGGTGAAACGGTCGACCCCCAGCAGTTTGAGGGTGATGCTGGCGATAACCAGAACCGCCAGGTTGGTGGCCAGGAACAACATAATGCGCATCATGGTGTGAACGGACTCCTCACGGGGAAAGACGTACGAGTAATGCCGGCTATATAAGGGCGCCCCCCCGGGGCTTTCAACCAGCGACTATTTCAAACTATGTCTCTTGACCTTGTAGCGTACTCTCGAACAGCAGGCGAGTCAGGCGGGCGGTGCGCTCGCCGTGCTGCTGGGCCAGGGCCTCGCGCAGCTGAAATGCCAATGTGGCATGTACGCGGCGCACGCTTGGCGGCAGCACTTCACCCTCGCGCAAAGCGTGGGGAATGGCGCGTGACAGGCGCAGAAAACCTTTCTCGCTCAGCACCGCCTGATCCAGCGCGTCGTAAGCGATGGTCGACTCGAAACGCAGATAGCCTTCCTCGGCCAGCCACAGTAGCGCGCCGAGGCAGGCCTGGTGACGCTTGCTGGGCAGGCCGAATTCGTCCGGCTCCTCGCGCCCGATCAGGTCTTCCACGTACAGCGCCATCTTGCGCGGGAAGGCCTGATAGAGCATGAGCAGGCCGCTGGCGGCGTCCTTGTAGAAATCGTCGATCTGCAGGTCCATGTCGGCTTACTGGCTGTAACCTTTGAGGAAGTTGCCGATACGACCGATGGCCTGCTCCAGGTCGTCGACGCGGGGCAGGGTGACCACACGGAAATGATCCGGCCACGGCCAGTTGAAGGCGGTGCCCTGGACGATCAGCAGTTTTTCCGACAGCAGCAGATCGAGGACGAACTTTTCGTCGTTGTGGATCGGGCAGACCTTGGGGTCGATCCTGGGGAAGGCATACAGCGCGCCCATGGGTTTGACGCAGCTGACCCCTGGAATGTCGTTGAGCAGTTCCCAGGCGCGGTTGCGCTGCTCCAGCAGGCGGCCGTTGGGCAATACCAGGTCGTTGATGCTCTGGTAGCCGCCGAGCGCGGTCTGGATTGCATGCTGGCTCGGCACGTTGGCGCACAGGCGCATGTTGGCCAGGATATCCAGGCCTTCGATATAGCTCTGCGCCCGGTGCTTGGGCCCGGAGATGGCCACCCAGCCGGAGCGGAAACCCGCCACACGGTAGCTCTTGGACAGGCCGTTGAAGGTCAGGCAGAGCACGTCCGGTGCCAGCGAGGCGGTGCTGATGTGCACGGCCTCGTCGTAGAGGATCTTGTCGTAGATCTCGTCGGAGAAGATCACCAGGTTGTGCTGGCGCGCCAGTTCGACGATATCCAGCAGCACTTCCCTGGAGTACACCGCGCCGGTGGGGTTGTTCGGGTTGATCAGCACCAGTGCCTTGGTATTGGGCGTGATCTTGGCGCGCATGTCGGCGATGTCCGGGAACCAGCCGGCCTGCTCGTCGCACAGGTAGTGCACCGGCTTGCCACCGGACAGCGCCACGGCGGCAGTCCACAGCGGATAGTCGGGCGCCGGGATGAGCACCTCGTCACCGTTGTTGAGCAGCGCCTGCATGGCCATCACGATCAGCTCGGAGACACCGTTGCCGAGGTAGATGTCCTCGATGGTGACGCCTTCGACCTGCTTCTGCTGGTAGTACTGCATCACCGCCTTGCGCGCGCTGAACAGTCCCTTGGAGTCACTGTAGCCCTGGGCGGTGGGCAGGTTGCGGATGACGTCCTGAAGAATTTCTTCCGGGGCCTCGAAACCGAACGGCGCCGGGTTGCCGATGTTCAGCTTGAGGATGCGATGGCCTTCCTCTTCCAGACGCTTGGCGTGCTTGAGCACCGGCCCGCGAATGTCGTAGCAGACGTTGGCGAGCTTGTTCGATTTGCTGACCTGCATGTGAGAAATCCCATTCGGTGGAGGACCCGCTGAATCACGCTGCAAAAGTATCCTCTGGCGGAACCTTGGCAGCCCGCAGGGCGGGTGACAGACTGGGCACGAATCATACGTTGCAGCCTGACCCTGGCAAAGCTGTCGGTCGGGCTTTTTTACGAGGAGGGAAGCAGTCCGTGGATAAAGTCGAGAAATCCCTGGATGCCTGGCGTGAAGCGTTGTCGCCGGAACAGTTCCACGTCTGCCGCCTGGGCGGCACCGAACGGCCTTTTACCGGGCAATATCACGACAGCAAGGTGGCGGGCGTCTATCACTGCGTCTGTTGTGGCGAGGCGCTGTTCGACTCCGCCGCCAAGTACGATTCCGGTTGCGGCTGGCCCAGCTATTTTCAGCCGCTCAGTGCGACGGTGATCCGTGAGCTGGATGACTTCAGCCATGGCATGCAGCGTATCGAGGTCAGATGCGCCAAATGCGATGCGCACCTGGGCCACGTCTTTCCTGATGGGCCGCGTCCGACCGGTTTGCGTTACTGCATCAACTCGGTGTCGCTGAAGTTCGCGCCGCGCGAGCCATGATGGATGAACGATGGACTGCCACGAGCGGGCAGCCCGGCTGAGTTTTTTCAGCGTTTCTGTGGACGGTTCTGCTGGCTTTGTTCCAGAAGCTGGCAGGCCTGCTGGATCATCGCTTCGGTGATCGGCACTTCGCGCCCCTGAGCGTCGATGATGAAGCCACCGATCGGCGTTGGGCGGGCGTGGTTGTTCAGGTGTTGCGGCTGATTGGCAGTGTTGTGCAAGCTCATGGCCTGTCTCCTCATCGATTCTGCGCGCAGTCTAGTGGTGCCGGATGAAGGTGCGGTGACAGTGAAGGTGTACGGAAAACCGTCACGCCGGCAACGCAGAGCAGGTACAAGCAGGCTGCATGCCAGTCTGCCGGTAATTGAGGAAGGCATGTCGCGTTTTCATATAGGTCTGATCATCAACCCTCTGGCCGGGCTGGGTGGCCCGGCTGCACTCAAGGGCAGCGACGGCGTGGCCGAGCAGGCCCTGGCACTCGGCGTTGAACCGAAGGCTGCGCAGCGTACGCGCACGGCGCTGGAGCAACTGTTGGCGCTGCGTGAGCGCATTGAGTTCGTCACCTATCCCGGTGCCATGGGCGGCGATTTGTTGGCGCAGATGGGCTTTGAGCATCGTCTGCTGGGACAGTTGGGCGACGAGCCCAGCACGGCCGACGACACCCGTCGTGCTGTGCAACACCTGCAGGACGCCGGTGCGGCACTGATTCTATTTGCCGGTGGCGATGGCACTGCGCGTGATGTATGTGCCGTGATCAGGGACGGGCAGCCGGTGCTGGGCATTCCGGCGGGGGTGAAGATCCAGTCCGGGGTGTACGCCATTAGCCCGCGAGCGGCCGGTGAGCTGACGGCGCGCCTGGTCGAAGGCGGTTTGGTTCGTCTGGCCAGCGGCGAGGTGCGTGACATCGACGAGAATGCCCTGCGTGAGGGGCGCGTTACCGCGCGCTGGTACGGCGAGTTGTGCGTGCCGCAGGAGGGCGGTTACGTGCAGGCGGTCAAGCAGGGCGGCGTGGAGTCCGAAGAGCTGGTGCTGGCTGATCTGGCTGCCTGGCTGGAGGCTGAATGGGAGCCCGGTGTGCGTTATGTATTTGGCCCCGGTTCGACCTTGCATGGCCTGGCGCAGAATCTCGGGCTGGACACCACCTTGCTGGGCGTCGATGTGATCGAGGACGGCCAGGTGATCGCCCGTGACGTCAACGAGGCCGAGCTGTTCGCCCTGGTCGAGGCGCATCCGACCTACTTGCTGGTCACCGCCATCGGGGGGCAGGGTCATGTCATCGGGCGTGGCAACCAGCAGATCAGCCCCCGTGTGCTGCGTGCGGTCGGCCTGGAGCGCCTGCGTGTGGTGGCGACCAAGCGCAAGCTGGCGACACTGAATGGCCGGCCGCTGCTGGTCGACAGCGGCGACGTGACGCTGGACGACGCCTTTCCCGATGCCATACGGGTCTGGGCCGGTTACAGGGAAGAGTTGCTGTACCCTCTGGCGCGATAGGAGAGCGAGATGCGCGGGCTGATTCTGCTGTTGCTCTGGTCACTGGCGCTGGCCGCACAGGCCATCGAAGCTGAAAAGCTGGTGCGCGATGCACGCCAGCAGATCGGTGTGACGCTGAGCTATGACCCGGCCTACCGCCAGTTGAGCTATCCCGGTGGTGATGTGCCGATGGCCACAGGGGTCTGCACCGACGTGGTGATCCGCGCACTGCGCCAGCAGGGGCTGGACTTGCAGGAAGCGGTGCACCGCGACATGCGCGGCAGCTTCTCCGTCTATCCGAAGAACTGGGGGCTGAATCGCCCGGACAGCAATATTGACCACCGCCGTGTGCCCAACCTGATGACCTGGTTCAAGCGTCAGGGCTGGTCGCTGCCGCTTAGCCAGGCGGCTTCGGCGTATCGGCCGGGCGATATCGTCACCTGGGATCTGGGCCGTGGTCTCACGCATATCGGTATCGTCAGCGATCATCGGGCGGCAACGGGTGTGCCGCTGATTCTGCACAACATCGGCCGTGGTGCGCAGGAGGAGGACATCCTCTTCAGCTATCGCATTACCGGCCATTATCGTCCGCCAGCAGAGCTGGCGAAGACGGGCTCATAAGCCGTCGCGGTCGCCTGCCTCGGCAATGGACGCAGCCGCTTGAGGTTGCGCGCCGCCGCCCCCAACTGCTGACTCAGACATTCAACTTCCTGCCGCCAGCGGCTGCGACACCTTCGGCCGCTGACCTGAGACCTGCCATGATTTCGATGCTCTCTTCCCGTCAGCGCGGTGCCATACGCCTGGCCTGGCGCTTTATCGCCCCGTATCGCGGCCGGGTACTGGGCGCGCTGCTGGCGCTGATGTTCACGGCAGCCATCACCCTGTCCATGGGCCAGGGCATCAAGCTGCTGGTGGATCAGGGGCTGGCCACGCAGTCGCCGGCCGCGCTGCGGCAGTCCCTGCTGCTGTTCTTCGTGCTGGTATTGGCGCTGGCCTTCGGCACCTACACGCGCTTCTACCTGGTGTCATGGATCGGCGAGCGGGTGGTCGCGGATATCCGCCGGCGGGTGTTCGATCACCTGATTGAGTTGCATCCTGGCTTCTACGAGAGCAATCGCAGCTCGGAAATCCAGTCGCGGCTGACCGCCGATACCGCGCTACTGCAATCGGTGATTGGCTCGTCGCTGTCGATGGCGCTGCGCAACCTGATCATGTTGATCGGTGGCAGCGTGCTACTGGTGGTCACCAACCCCAAGCTCAGCGGTATCGTTCTGTTGGCTCTACCCTTGGTGGTAGCGCCTATCCTGCTGTTCGGCCGCCGTGTGCGTGCGCTGTCGCGGCAGAGCCAGGACCGCGTGGCCGATGTCGGCAGTTATGTCGGCGAAGTGCTGGGGCAGATCAAGACGGTACAGGCTTACAACCATCAGGATGAGGACAAGCGCCGCTTTGGCGAGTCTGCCGAAGCGGCTTTCGATGTGGCGCGCAAGCGCATCGCCCAGCGTTCCTGGCTGATCACCGTAGTGATCGTGCTGGTGCTCGGCGCTGTCGGGGTGATGCTCTGGGTCGGCGGCATGGATGTGATCGCCGGGCGCATCTCCGGCGGTGAGCTGGCGGCTTTCGTGTTCTACAGCCTGATCGTTGGCTCGTCCTTCGGCACGCTGAGCGAGGTGATCGGTGAATTGCAGCGTGCCGCAGGCGCCGCCGAGCGCATCGGCGAGCTGTTACGTGCCAGCAACGCCATCGTGGCGCCGGAGCAGCCGCAGCATCTGTCGCAGCCGGTACAGGGGCGCATCGAGCTGCAGCGTGTGCGATTCGCCTATCCGTCGCGTTTGGACAGCTACGCCATCGATGGCATCGATCTGCAGGTAGCGGCAGGCGAGACGCTGGCACTGGTAGGACCGTCCGGGGCTGGCAAATCGACGCTGTTCGATCTGCTGCTGCGCTTCTTCGATCCGCAGGGCGGGCGCATCCTCATCGATGGCGTGCCGATCGATCAGCTCGATCCGCGCGAGTTGCGTGCCAGTTTCGCCCTGGTGTCGCAGAATCCTGCGCTGTTCTTCGGCTCGGTGGAGGACAACATTCGCTATGGTCGCCTGGATGCCAGCCAGGCCGAGGTGGAGGCGGCCGCGCGGGCGGCGCATGCCCATGAGTTCATTCAGCGCCTACCGCAGGGTTACCAGACTCATTTGGGGGAGGCCGGGCTCGGGCTTTCCGGTGGCCAGCGTCAGCGCCTGGCGATTGCCCGTGCCTTGCTCGCCGATGCGCCGATCCTGCTGCTCGATGAGGCCACCAGCGCCCTGGATGCCGAGAGCGAGCACCTGATCCAGCAGGCGCTGCCGTCACTAATGGCCGGGCGCACCACCTTGGTGATCGCTCATCGCCTGGCCACGGTGAAGCAGGCGGATCGCATTGCGGTGATCGAACAGGGCCGTTTGGCTGCGATCGGCAGTCATGCCGAGCTGATCGAGAGTAGTCCGCTCTATGCGCGTTTGGCCGAGTTGCAGTTCGGCAACTAGCTCTTGGGTTTGATGGTGGCGGCTGCCCCGGCAGAGGCGATAATGATCGCACCGACGGCCAGCCACTGGCCCCAGAGCAGCTTCTCGCCGAGAAAGGCCAGACCGCACATTGCCGCGACTGCCGGCTCCAGGCTCATCAGCACGCTGAAGGTGCGTGCGGGCAGGCGCGTCAAGGCGACCATCTCCAGGCTGTAGGGCAGGGCCGAAGACAGTACCGCGACACCCAGGGCGATGGGTAGCAGGTCCGCGCTCAGCAGGTCCGTGCCGGCATGCCAGATGCCAATGGGCAGGACCAGCAAGGCGGCGACCCAGGTGCCCAGGGCGACGGTGTGGCGGCCATGCTGGGCGCCGGCTTTCTGGCCGAAGATGATGTACAGCGACCAGCACACCCCCGCGCCGAGGGCCAGAGCTGCGCCGAGTGGGTCTATGGCGCTTTGCGTGGCGCCGGTTGGCAGCAGCATCCACAGGCCGGCGATGGCCAGAATCACCCAGACGAAGTCCAGCAGGCGGCGCGAGGAAAACAGCGCCAGAGCCAGCGGCCCGGTGAATTCCAGCGCCACGGCGATGCCCAGCGGGATGCTCTGCAGGGACATGTAGAACATCAGATTCATGCCGCCCAGCGCCAGGCCGTAGGCGAGCAGGGCATGGCACTTGCGCAAATCCAGTTTGGCCCGCCAGGGCTGCATCACCAGCGACAGAATGATCGCGCCGAGCACCAGGCGCAGGGCTGTGGTGCCTTCGGCGCCGACCAGCGGGAACAGGTTCTTGGCCAGCGACGCGCCGCTCTGGATCGAGACCATGGCCACCAGCAACAAGGCAATGGGGGCGAGAAGTGCACTGCGTGACATGGGCTATGTCCTGGTGGTGATCATCAAAGAAAAAACCGGCCGCTGGGGCCGGTTCTTCGTGGCGCGTAGTGGCTGCCAGACCGTTGAGAAAAACGTAGGCGAGGCAGGCAAGACAATACCGATGGCGGCCCCGCAAAAACGACCGAAAAACGGTCGGAGTCGCGCTCGACTTTACGAGCTGTAAATGAGCATTTTGACTGGGCTCGCACGCGAGGTCGCTTTTAAACGCAGGTAGTTTCTCAACGGGCTGTTAGGGTCTGTTGCCGTTTCGCGCACGGCCGCGACGGAGCCAGTTTTTGCGTGGGGCTAGGCGTGAGACGCGAAGTTTGGTCGCCCAAATGAACCGTCGAGTAACGACGTACCACGCAAAAACTGGCCCGTCCCTTCGGGTTGCGCGGCAAATTGCGCCATGCGTCGTTGCGGGATTTGGCAAGGGAACGACCATTACCTGCATCCCGCGCCTCGCGTGGCGCAATTTGGCGCAGCAACGCGGCTCGTGTCGAAACGGCAACAGACCCTAGCGATATTCGCAGAGATAGGCGGTGTCTACGGCCACCTTGAGCTGGAACTTGCTGTTGGCCTCGACGGTGAACTTGCTGCCGGCTTCGAAGGTGTTCCAGCTGTCGCTGCCCGGCAGTTTGACGGTCAGGGCGCCGGCGACGACATGCATGACTTCCAGTTGGCTGGTGCCGAATTCGTATTCGCCCGGGGCCATTACGCCGATGGTGGCAGGGCCTTCAGCCATTGTGAAACCGATGGATTTGACGGTGCCGTCGAAGTATTCGTTGACCTTGAACATCTGCGATTCCTCGGAAGGGGTTGAAAAAATTGCTGGAAGCCATGTTTAACGTCGTGTGACGACGGCCAGAAGGGTGACCGCCATGCATGGCAGGCCATAAAAGGGCCGCCAGTATGCCCAAGCGCCTTTTCTTCGTCATCAGTCTTTGAGGGGCAATACCAGTGGCAGCAGGCGGGCGGTGTTACGCGCATCTTCGAGGGCGCGGTGCTGTTGCCCTTGAAACTGCATGCCAGCCAGTTGCAATGCACTGTGCAGGCCAACCGGCCGCTGCAGTTGGCGCGCCTTGGCGAAAGCCTGTTTGAGGTTAAGGTGCGGCACCTGGGCCAGCAGGCTGTGCAACTGATGTTGACGCCATTCCTGCTCCAGCTGGCGGCGATCGTAATCACCCCAACTGCTCCAGCCGACCAGGCGTGGTGCATGCTGCGTCAGCCAGCGCTCGAACTGAGCCCAGACCTGGGACAGGGTAGCGGCGCTGTCGATCTCGGCCTGGGTGATATGGGTGAGTTCGCGGCAGAAGTCGGTCAAGCACGGGCGGCGCTGTGGTTTGACGATGCGCTGAAAGTGATCCCGTTCATGGCCGTCCACACCAACCAGGCTGGCACCGATCTCGATGATTTCCATTTCCTCCATCGCCCAGCCGCCCTCATCAGTGGTGGCCTCCAGGTCGATGACTAGCCAATGCCCCATGGGCGCTCCTTAGAACCTGTCTGCGATCTGTTGCGCTTCGGCCTCGCTGCATGGAAAAGGCTCCTGGCATCAGGGCCAAGGCTCCAAGCTCAAGCATCCGTTCTGAATCGAATCGCAGGCAGTATGGAAGGCCTTTTCGGCCAGGGCAAACGTCGTTGACGCGTGCGTGGCGCAGCGACGGTTTCTGATGTTCTTCTCCTGTGGCAGAAGGTGGCGCGTAGCGTCGGATGAGGGGCGGCGTGCTGCAAAGGCTTTGATGATTCGCGCCATGCCCGTTAGGCTCTGGCGCCTATATCTGCAGGAGGTTGCTATGGCAAAGGTCACGTTTCTCGGTTTGGGCGTCATGGGGTATCCGATGGCCGGGCATCTGGCACGCAAAGGGCATCAGGTGACGGTCTATAACCGCTCGCCGGGCAAAGCCGAGCAATGGATGGGTGAATATGCCGGCAGCTCTGCGCCGACCCCGCGTGAGGCGGTGGCGGGCGCCGAACTGGTGATGTGTTGCGTCGGTAACGATGACGACCTGTGCAGCGTGATTCTGGGCGAGCAGGGCGCGTTCGCCGGTATGGCTCCGGGCGCCATTCTGGTCGATCACACCACCGCCTCGGCCGATGTGGCGCGTGAGCTGGCGGCTGTTGCGGCCGAGCATGGCCTGGGTTTTCTCGATGCGCCGGTATCCGGTGGTCAGGCCGGTGCGATCAATGGTGTGCTGACCGTGATGGTCGGTGGCGAGGCCGAAACCTATGCGCTTGCCGAGCCGGTCATCCAGAGTTACGCGCGGATGATGCGCCTGATGGGGCCGGCCGGCAGCGGCCAGTTGAGCAAGATGGTCAATCAGATCTGCATCGCCGGTCTGGTTCAGGGTTTGGCAGAGGCGCTCAACTTCGCTCAGTGCGCGGGGCTGGATGGCCATGCGGTGGTCGATGTGATCAGCAAGGGCGCAGCGCAGTCCTGGCAGATGGAAAATCGCTACAAGACCATGCTGGCCGGCGAGTTCGACTTCGGTTTCGCGGTCGACTGGATGCGCAAGGATCTGTCGATTCTGCTCGACGAGTCGCGTCGCAACGGTGCTCAACTGCCTGTGACGGCGCTGGTCGATCAGTTCTACGCCGACGTTCAGGCCATGGGCGGTGGGCGCTGGGATACCTCCAGCCTGCTGGCTCGCCTGCAGCGTAACCGCTGATCGCCAAAGGCCTCGACGGACGGCGCGCGCCTCATTAGCAGGCCGTTGAAAAAACGTAGGCGAGGCAGCCAGTGCAAGGCAAAAACAGCCGAAAAAGCGCAGTTTACGTTTCGTAAATGAGCATTTTAAGGCTGTTTTTAACGCAGCAATGGCAACGTAGGTAGTTTTTCAGCGGCCTGTTAGGATCGCCGCCGTTCGTTTGTAGTCGAGGTCGTTTCATGGAGTGTCGTGCCGGTTGCGGTGCCTGCTGCATCGCGCCTTCCATCAGCTCACCGATTCCGGGCATGCCTGACGGCAAGCCCGCTGGCGTGCGCTGTATCCATCTCAATGCCGAGTTTCTCTGCGCCATCTTCGGTCGCCCGGAGAGGCCCGCAGTGTGCGGTGGGTTCAAGGCGGAAGAGCAGCTGTGCGCGGATGATCGCGAGAGCGCCATTCGTATGTTGGGTTGGCTGGAGCAGGCGACTGTCTGACGATGTGAACCGCTCACGGCCCGTGCGGGTCGAAACGCAAACAGTTCCACCGGGAGTTGCTCGAAGATGATGCGTTATTCCGTTCTGGCCATGCTGTTGTGCGTGGCCGCTGTCCAGGTTGCCGAGAGGCAGTGGCAGCTGGAGCGCGAAGAAGACGGTGTGAGCGTTTACCAGGCTGATGTACCTGTATCCAAGTACAAGGCCTATCGCGGTGTGGTGGCGATCAACGCTGACCTGGCCGGGATACAGGCGGCGCAGGAGGATGTCGCGGGGTCCTGCTCCTGAATCTTCAGCTGCCAGCAGCAGCGACTGCTCGAGACCTAGGGTAATGTGAGCGAGCTGTACACCCGTTTCGAGACGCCCTGGCCGGTGAAGGCGCGTGATTCGGTGATCCATGTGACCACGCGCACTGATGCTGACGGCGCTGTCAAGCGCCTGCTCAAGGCGGTGCCGCAGTGATTGCCGGAGGATAAGGATTTCGTGCGGGTGTAACGTGTCGACGGCGAGTGGCATCTCAAACCGCGGACCAGGACAGGGTGGAGGTGACCTACGAGGTGCACACTGAACCGGGCGGCAGTGTGCCCTCCTGGCTGGCCAACAGTTTCGTCGTCGATGCGCCGCTGCAGACGCTGCAGGGTTTGCGAGCGAAGGTGGAAGGGCGCTGAGCGAGATACTCGCCAGGCAATAAAAAGGCTGCCAGATGGGCTAATGCCGATCAGATAAGGTTTTTTGCTCTTGCAGGGTGGACTTCAGCCCACCAACGGCGGCCGGCGTGGGCTGAAGCCCACCCTACAAGTCGAACCGACTGGCAACAGTTAAATTCCTTCCTATACGATTGCAGCGCCCGTAAACCAAGTGCCTAGGCGCTTAACTGACTGACATTAGCCAGATGGGCAGCCTTTTTCGTCTCGGGGCGCTATCAATCGCGGTTGGTCGGCAGATCGCGCTGCTTGTAACCGGTGTACAGCTGGCGCGGACGGCCAATCTTGTACGGACCCGAGAGCATTTCCTTCCAGTGCGAGATCCAACCCACGGTACGTGCCAGGGCGAAGATAACGGTGAACATCGAGGTCGGAATGCCGATGGCTTTGAGGATGATGCCCGAGTAGAAGTCGACGTTCGGGTACAGGTTGCGCTCTTTGAAGTAGGGATCGGTCAGGGCGATCTCTTCTAGGCGCATGGCCAGTTCAAGCTGCGGGTCATTGGTGATGCCCAGCTCGCCGAGAACTTCGTCGCAGGTCTGCTTCATCACGGTGGCGCGCGGGTCGCGGTTCTTGTACACGCGGTGGCCGAAGCCCATCAGCTTGAACGGGTCGTTCTTGTCCTTGGCCTTGGCGATGAACTTGTCGATGTTCGAAACGTCACCGATCTCGTCGAGCATGGCCAGTACGGCTTCGTTGGCGCCGCCGTGTGCCGGGCCCCACAGCGCGGCGATACCGGCTGCGATACAGGCGAACGGGTTGGCACCCGAGGAGCCAGCCAGACGTACGGTGGAGGTGGAGGCGTTCTGCTCATGGTCGGCATGAAGGATGAAAATCTTGTCCATCGCCTTGGCCAGAACCGGGCTGATCGGTTTGATCTCGCACGGGGTGTTGAACATCATGTGCAGGAAGTTTTCCGCGTAATTCAGGTCATTGCGCGGGTACATCATGGGCTGACCCATGGAGTACTTGTAGGTCATGGCGGCGATGGTCGGCATCTTGGCCACCAGGCGCATGGCCGACACTTCGCGGTGCTGCGGGTTATTGATGTCCAGCGAGTCGTGATAGAAGGCGGACAGGGCACCAACCACGCCGCACATGATGGCCATCGGGTGGGCATCGCGGCGGAAACCGTTGAAGAAGGTCTTCAGCTGTTCATGAACCATGGTGTGGTTCTTGATGGTGCTGACGAACTTGGCCTTTTCTTCCTTGCTCGGCAGTTCGCCGTTGAGCAGCAGGTAGCAGGTTTCCAGGTAGTCAGACTGCTCGGCGAGCTGCTCGATGGGGTAGCCGCGGTGCAGCAGGATGCCTTGATCGCCGTCGATATAGGTGATTTTCGACTCGCAAGAGGCGGTCGACATGAAGCCAGGATCAAAGGTGAACCGACCCGTGGCGGTCAGGCTCCGCACATCGATTACATCGGGACCAACAGTGCCGGTCAGAACGGGCAGTTCGACGGGGGCATTGCCCTCGATGATCAACTGCGCTTTTTTGTCAGCCATATGTGGCCTCCTAGTTATGCTTGAAATCATCAGACAGCCCCCCACGCAGGGCCCGCACCACTATAGTGGGATAAATCCGAAAGTCAATTTGCGAGAACCCAGGCAGTAGAAGGGTTTGAACGGTATTTCCAACGAAAAAAGGGCGCTATTTACGCCATTTGTTTAAAGGCTGCAATGCGCTTTTTGGGGGAGGGCATTGCATTGTCATTAGTCTGCTAACTGTCTATACTCTGCGGCCGACCGCCACAGGCTTTAGGGCCGTGTCATGGCGGTTGTCACTCATTGGGTGATGGGTACCTTGCCAGTGCACTTCCCAACAACTTTGCCCTGATCGTTAGGGGCTCTCAGTGTGATAAAAAAGCCGTGAATAGCCAACGACCTGTAAACCTAGACCTTCGGACTATCAAGCTTCCGATCACCGCTTACACGTCCATTCTTCACCGTATCTCCGGTGTCATCCTCTTTGTCGGTATCGCCATTCTGCTGTTTGGCCTCGACAAGTCGTTGACCTCCGAGGAGGGCTTCGCCCAGGTGAAAGAATGTCTGACCAGTCCGCTGGCCAAGTTCGTGATCTGGGGTCTGTTGTCCGCTCTGCTGTACCACCTGGTGGCCGGTGTACGCCACTTGATCATGGACATGGGCATCGGTGATACGCTGGAAGGCGGCAAGCTGGGCTCGCAAATCGTCATCGCCGTCTCGGCGGTCGTGATCGTGCTGCTGGGGGTGTGGATATGGTAACTAATGTCACGAATTTCTCGCGTTCGGGCCTCTATGACTGGATGGCTCAGCGCGTTTCTGCGGTCGTTCTCGCGGCTTACACGCTGTTTCTGCTGGGCTATGTGATCTGTAATCCAGGTATGGGCTACGCCGAATGGCATGGTCTGTTCTCGCATGCCGCAATGCGTATCTTCAGTCTGCTGGCTCTTGTAGCGCTGAGCGTGCACGCCTGGGTTGGCATGTGGACCATCTCCACCGACTACCTGACGCCGATGGCGCTGGGCAAGTGGGCGACTGGTGTGCGTTTCCTGTTCCAGGCTGTGTGTGGCATCGCGATGTTCACGATGTTCGTCTGGGGCGTGCAGATTCTGTGGGGTTTCTGATTCATGGCTAGCATCCGTACTCTTTCCTATGACGCCATCATTGTGGGTGGCGGCGGCGCCGGCATGCGTGCTGCGCTGCAACTGGCCCAGGGCGGTCACAAGACTGCCGTGGTCACCAAGGTGTTCCCGACTCGTTCGCACACCGTTTCCGCTCAGGGTGGCATTACCTGCGCCATCGCTTCGGCCGATCCGAACGATGATTGGCGCTGGCACATGTACGATACCGTCAAGGGTTCCGACTACATCGGTGACCAGGACGCTATCGAATACATGTGCTCCGTCGGTCCGGAAGCTGTGTTCGAGCTCGAGCACATGGGTCTGCCGTTCTCCCGTACCGAGCAGGGCCGCATCTACCAGCGTCCGTTCGGTGGTCAGTCCAAGGGGCCGGACAATCCGACCCAGGCTGCTCGTACCTGTGCTGCTGCCGACCGTACCGGTCACGCACTGCTGCACACCCTGTATCAGGCCAACCTGAAAGCCGGCACCTCGTTCCTCAACGAGTGGTACGCGGTTGACCTGGTGAAGAATCAGGACGGCGCCATCGTCGGCGTCATCGCCATCTGCATCGAGACTGGCGAAACCGTCTACATCCGCTCCAAGGCCGTGGTTCTGGCCACCGGCGGTGCTGGTCGTATCTACGCCTCCACCACCAACGCCCTGATCAACACCGGTGACGGCGTGGGCATGGCCCTGCGTGCCGGCGTGCCGGTGCAGGACATCGAAATGTGGCAGTTCCACCCGACCGGTATCGCCGGCGCTGGCGTACTGGTCACCGAAGGTTGCCGTGGCGAGGGTGGTTACCTGATCAACGCCCATGGCGAGCGTTTCATGGAGCGTTATGCGCCGAACGCCAAAGACCTGGCTGGTCGCGACGTGGTTGCCCGTTCCATGGTCAAGGAAGTCATCGCCGGCAACGGCTGTGGCCCGGACAAGGACCACGTACTGCTCAAGCTCGACCACCTCGGCGAAGAAGTGCTGCACAGCCGTCTGCCGGGTATCTGCGAACTGTCCAAGACCTTCGCTCACGTCGACCCGGTCGTCGCTCCGGTTCCGGTGATCCCGACCTGCCACTACATGATGGGCGGCGTGCCGACCAACATTCACGGCCAGGCCATCACTCAGGATGCCAACGGCAACGACAAGATCATCGAAGGTCTGTTCGCCGTAGGTGAAGTGGCGTGCGTATCGGTACACGGTGCCAACCGTCTGGGCGGCAACTCGCTGCTCGATCTGGTGGTATTCGGCCGCGCCGCTGGCCTGCACCTGGAAAAAGCGCTGAAAGAAGGCGTGGAAGTCCGTGGTGCCAGCGAAACCGACATCGAACAGTCGCTGTCGCGTCTGGCTGGTGTCAACGAGCGCAGCACCGGTGAAGACGTCGCCCCGCTGCGTAAAGAGCTGCAACAGTGCATGCAGAACTACTTCGGTGTATTCCGTACTGGCGAATACATGCAGAAGGGCATCCAACAACTGGCCGACCTGCGTGAGCGCATCGCGAAAGTCAAAATCGCGGACAAGAGCCAGGCATTCAACACTGCGCGTATCGAAGCGCTGGAACTGCAAAACCTGCTCGAAGTGGCTGAAGCGACTGCGGTTGCCGCCGAGGCTCGTAAAGAGTCCCGTGGTGCCCATGCTCGTGAAGACTTCGAGGAGCGCGATGACCAGAATTGGCTGTGCCACTCCCTGTACTTCCCAGGCGAGAAGCGCGTTGCCAAGCGTGATGTCAACTTCGCGCCGAAGACCGTTCCGGCATTTGAACCCAAGGTTCGGACTTATTAAGGGTGACTGATATGTTGCAAGTCAGTGTTTATCGCTACAACCCGGAGAAGGACGCTGCTCCGTTCATGCAGGACTTCCAGGTCGACACCGGCGGCAAGGACATCATGGTCCTCGACGTGCTGGCGCTGATCAAGGAACAGGATGAAGGTTTCTCCTACCGTCGTTCCTGCCGTGAAGGCGTGTGTGGTTCAGACGGCATGAACATCAACGGCAAGAACGGCCTGGCCTGTATCACACCGATCTCCGCTGCCGGCCTCAAGGGTGGCAAACTGGTGATTCGTCCGTTGCCGGGCCTGCCGGTCATTCGTGACCTGGTCGTCGACATGAGCATCTTCTACAAGCAGTACGAGAAGGTGCAGCCATTCCTGCAGAACGATACGCCGGCTCCGGCCATCGAACGTCTGCAGACTCCGGAAGAGCGCGAAAAGCTCGACGGTCTGTACGAGTGCATTCTGTGCGCATGCTGCTCGACCAGCTGCCCGTCGTTCTGGTGGAACCCGGACAAGTTTCTCGGTCCCGCTGCACTGCTGCAGGCCTATCGCTTCCTGGCCGACAGCCGTGACACCAAGACCGCCGAGCGTCTGGCCTCGCTGGACGATCCGTTCAGTGTGTTCCGTTGCCGCAGCATCATGAACTGCGTGAACGTCTGCCCCAAGGGTCTGAACCCGACCAAGGCGATCGGCCACGTGCGTAACATGCTGCTGCAGAGCGGTACCTGATTCGCAAGTTGCTATACCTGTAATACCTGCGAGTCCGGCCCAGGTCGGCCTCGCAGTAAAGCCAGAGCTGCAGCCCACAAAGCTGCGGCTCATACTCGAAAAATATGACGACCAGCAGGGGCATCCGGGCTGGTGCCCGGACTATCTGCGGGAACCCAAGTGGCTTTATCCGAGTCGCAGCATCATGACTTTGATCAGGACCATGCGGTATTCGCGCCGGTGGTGTCCCTTTACCGAGGGTGACCAAGCATGCAAGAAAGCGTGATGCAGCGCATGTGGGACAGTGCCCACCTATCCGGTGGCAACGCTGCCTACGTGGAAGAGCTCTACGAGCTCTACCTGCACGATCCCAACGCTGTGCCAGAAGAGTGGCGCACTTACTTCCAGAAGCTGCCGACCGACGGTAGCGCTGCAGCGGATGTGCCGCACTCGACCATTCGCGATTATTTCGTCCTGCTCGCCAAGAATTCGCGTCGTGCCCAGCCGGTTTCTGCCGGGGCCGTCAGCAGCGAGCACGAGAAGAAGCAGGTAGAAGTGCTGCGTCTGATCCAGGCCTACCGCGTGCGTGGCCACCAAGCCGCCCAGCTCGATCCGCTGGGGCTGTGGGTGCGTACCGCGCCGTCCGATCTGTCGATCAACCACTACGGCCTGACTGACGCTGACCTGGATACCACTTTCCGTACCGGCGAGCTGTACATCGGTAAGGAAGAGGCGACCCTACGTGAAATTCTCGGCGCATTGCAGCAGACATATTGTCGCACCATCGGTGCCGAGTTCATGCACATCGTCGATTCCGGCCAGCGCCACTGGTTCGCCCAGCGCCTGGAAAGCGTGCGTGGTCGTCCGCAATTTTCCGCTGAAGTGCAGGCGCACGTGCTCGAGCGCATCACCGCCGCCGAAGGCCTGGAGAAGTACCTGGGCACCAAATACCCGGGGACCAAGCGTTTCGGCCTGGAGGGTGGCGAGAGCCTGATCCCGCTGCTGGACGAAATCATCCAGCGCTCCGGCTCCTACGGCACCAAGGAAGTGGTCATCGGCATGGCTCACCGCGGCCGTCTGAACGTTCTGGTCAACACCTTCGGCAAGAACCCGCGCGACCTGTTCGACGAGTTCGAAGGCAAGAAGATCGAAGGTCTGTCGTCCGGTGACGTGAAGTACCACCAGGGCTTTTCCTCCAACGTCATGACTGCCGGTGGCGAAGTACACTTGGCGTTGGCGTTCAACCCCTCGCACCTGGAGATCGTTTCTCCGGTGGTCGAAGGTTCGGTACGTGCCCGCCAGGATCGTCGCAACGACGCCAGTGGCGACAAGGTACTGCCGATTTCCATCCACGGTGATGCGGCATTCGCCGGTCAGGGCGTGGTCATGGAAACCTTCCAGATGTCGCAGACCCGTGGCTACAAGACGGGCGGCACCATCCACATCGTGATCAACAACCAGGTTGGTTTCACCACCAGCCATCCGGAAGACTCGCGCTCGACCGAATATGCCACCGACGTGGCGAAGATGATCCAGGCGCCGATCTTCCACGTGAACGGCGACGATCCGGAAGCCGTGTTGTTCGTGACCCAATTGGCTGTCGATTACCGCATGCAGTACAAGCGTGACGTGGTCATCGACCTGGTCTGCTACCGTCGTCGCGGTCACAACGAGGCCGACGAGCCGAACGGCACCCAGCCGCTGATGTACCAGCAGATCGCCAAGCAGCGCACTACTCGTGAGCTTTATGCCGATGCACTGGTCGCTGCCGGTGTGCTGAGCAGCGAAGACGTGCAGGCCAAGATCGACGAATACCGTACCGCGCTGGATAACGGTCAACACGTGGTCAAGAGCCTGGTCAAGGAGCCCAACAAGGAACTGTTCGTCGATTGGCGTCCGTACCTGGGCCACACCTGGACTGCGCGTCATGACACTCGCTTCGACCTGAAGACCCTGCAGGATCTGTCTGCCAAGCTGTTGGAAATTCCTGAGGGCTTCCTGGTTCAGCGTCAGGTGGCGAAGATCCTCGAAGACCGTCAGAAGATGGGCGCGGGCGGCTTGCCGATCAACTGGGGCTTCGCCGAGACCATGGCTTACGCCACTCTGCTGGTCGAAGGTCATCCGATCCGCATGACCGGTCAGGACATCGGCCGTGGCACCTTCTCGCACCGTCACGCGGTGCTGCACAACCAGAAGGATGGCTCGACCTACGTTCCGCTGAAGAACCTGTACGACGGTCAGCCGAAGTTCGAGCTGTACGACTCCTTCCTCTCCGAGGAAGCGGTACTGGCGTTCGAGTACGGTTATGCCACCACTACGCCGAACGCGCTGGTGATCTGGGAAGCCCAGTTCGGCGACTTCGCCAACGGTGCCCAGGTGGTATTCGACCAGTTCATTTCCAGCGGCGAGACCAAGTGGGGTCGTCTCTGCGGTCTCACCGTTCTGCTGCCGCACGGCTATGAAGGGCAGGGGCCTGAGCACAGCTCGGCGCGTCTGGAGCGTTATCTGCAACTCTGTGCCGAGCACAACATGCAGGTCTGCGTACCGACCACCCCGGCGCAGGTCTATCACATGCTGCGTCGCCAGGTGATCCGTCCTCTGCGCAAGCCGCTGGTGGTGCTGACGCCCAAGTCGCTGCTGCGTCACAAGCTGGCCATCTCGACCCTGGAAGATCTGGCCGAAGGCTCCTTCCACACCGTAATCGGCGAGATCGATTCGCTGGATCCGAAAAAGGTCGAGCGTCTGATCCTGTGCAGCGGCAAGGTCTACTACGACCTGCTGGAAAAACGTCGTGCCGAGGGACGCGAAGACATCGCCATCATTCGTATCGAGCAGCTATATCCGTTCCCGGAAGACGATCTGGCCGAGGCGCTGGCGCCGTACAAGAACCTCAAGCACATCGTCTGGTGTCAGGAAGAGCCGATGAACCAAGGCGCTTGGTACTGCAGCCAGCACCACATGCGTCGCGTCGCTACCGCACACAAGAAGTCACTGCTTCTGGAGTACGCCGGTCGTGATGCGTCGGCAGCGCCAGCCTGCGGTTATGCGTCGATGCACGCCGAGCAGCAGGAAAAACTGCTGCAGGACGCCTTTACTGTTTAACGCCTTCATCCGCCAGGTGGCAGATGCCACCTGGCGGTAAAACCGAATTTAAGGAAACGCATACAATGGCTATCGAGATCAAAGCCCCAACCTTCCCGGAATCGGTTGCCGACGGTACCGTGGCCACCTGGCACAAGAAGCCTGGCGAAGCGGTCAAGCGCGATGAGCTGATCGTCGACATCGAAACCGACAAGGTCGTGATCGAAGTACTGGCCGAGGCCGATGGTGTCCTGGCTGAAATCATCAAGAACGAAGGCGACACCGTTCTCTCCAACGAGCTGCTGGGCAAACTCACCGAAGGTGGTGCTGCCGCCGCCGCTCCGGCTGCTGCACCGGCCGCTGCCGCTGCGCCGGCCCAGGCTGCTGCTCCGGCTGCTGCTGGTGACGACGCCATCCTCTCGCCGGCCGCGCGCAAGCTGGCCGAAGAGAACGGCATCGACCCGAACAGCATTGCCGGCACCGGTAAAGGTGGCCGTGTGACCAAGGAAGACGTGGTCGCTGCCGTCGAAGCCAAGAAGAACGCTCCGGCTGCCGCTGCCAAGCCTGCCGCTGCCCTGGCTGCTGCCGCTGCTGTAGTCGCCACTGGCGACCGCCCCGAGAAACGTGTGCCGATGACCCGCCTGCGCGCCAAGATCGCCGAGCGTCTGGTCGAAGCTCAGTCCTCCATGGCTATGCTGACCACCTTCAACGAAGTCGACATGACCGAAGTCATGGCCCTGCGTTCGAAGTACAAGGACCTGTTTGAGAAGTCCCACAATGGCGTGCGCCTGGGCTTCATGTCGTTCTTCGTCAAGGCAGCTACCGAAGCCCTGAAACGCTTCCCGGCAGTCAACGCCTCGATCGACGGCAACGACATCGTTTACCACGGCTATGCCGACATCGGTGTTGCCGTGTCCAGCGACCGTGGCCTGGTGGTTCCGGTGCTGCGTAACGCCGAGCAGATGAGCCTGGCTGAAATCGAGAGCGGCATCGCCACCTTCGGCAAGAAAGCCAAAGACGGCAAGCTGTCCATCGAAGAAATGACCGGCGGCACCTTCACCATCACCAACGGTGGTACCTTCGGTTCGATGATGTCGACCCCGATCGTCAACCCGCCGCAGGCTGCGATTCTGGGGATGCACAACATCGTTCAGCGCCCGATGGCGATCAACGGCCAGGTGGTGATCCGTCCGATGATGTACCTGGCGCTGTCTTACGACCACCGCCTGATCGATGGTAAGGAAGCCGTGACCTTCCTGGTGACCATCAAGAACTTGCTTGAAGACCCGGCTCGTCTGCTGCTGGAAATCTAAAAGCCAGTCTCCTCCACGGCGGCCCTGTTTACGGGGCCGTCCGGTTTTTTCGAGAAGGAATACGTTATGACCCAGAAATTCGACGTGGTAGTCATCGGTGCCGGCCCTGGTGGCTACGTAGCCGCCATCAAGGCAGCGCAGCTCGGTCTGAAGACCGCCTGCATTGAGAAGTACCAGGGCCAGGACGGCAAGGTCGCCCTCGGCGGTACCTGCCTGAACGTCGGTTGCATTCCGTCCAAGGCGCTGCTGGACAGCTCCTGGAAGTACCACGAAGCCAAAGAAGGCTTCGCCGTACACGGCATCGAAGCCAAGGGTGTGACCATCGACGTGCCGGCCATGGTGGCGCGCAAGAACACCATCATCAAGAACCTCACCGGTGGTGTTGCCGGCCTGTTCAAGGCCAACGGCGTGACCCTGCTGGAAGGCCACGGCAAGCTGCTGGCTGGCAAGCAGGTCGAAGTGACCGGCACTGACGGCAAGAGCCAGGTGGTCGAAGCCGCTCATGTGATCATCGCTTCCGGCTCCAAGCCGGTCGAGATTCCGCCGGCACCGGTCGACCAGGATGTGATCGTCGACTCCACCGGCGCCCTGGAATTCCAGAGCGTACCGAAGAAGCTGGGCGTCATCGGCGCTGGCGTCATCGGTCTGGAACTGGGCTCGGTCTGGGCTCGCCTGGGCGCGGAAGTCACCGTCCTGGAAGCCCTGGACAAGTTCCTCGCGGCCGCCGACGAGCAGATCGCCAAGGAAGCCCAGAAGACCCTGACCAAGCAGGGCCTGGACATCCGTCTGGGGGCTCGCGTTACCGGTACCGAGGTCAAGAAGAAGCAGGTTACCGTCACCTTCACTGACGCCAATGGCGAGCAGAAGATGGTGTTCGACAAGTTGATCGTGGCCGTGGGCCGTCGCCCGGTGACCACCGATCTGCTGGCTGCCGACAGCGGCGTGACCCTGGACGAGCGTGGCTACATCTTCGTCAACGACCAGTGCGAAACCAGCGTTCCGGGCGTATACGCCATTGGTGACGTGGTGCGCGGCATGATGCTGGCGCACAAGGCCTCGGAAGAGGGCGTGATGGTCGCCGAGCGCATCGCTGGCCACAAGGCGCAGATGAACTACGACCTAATTCCGTCCGTGATCTACACCCACCCTGAAATCGCATGGGTCGGCAAGACCGAGCAGCAACTGAAGGCTGAAGGCGTTGCCGTCAATGTCGGTACCTTCCCGTTCGCTGCTAGCGGTCGTGCCATGGCGGCCAACGATACCGGCGGTTTCGTCAAGGTCATCGCCGATGCCAAGACAGACCGCGTGCTGGGCGTTCACGTCATTGGCCCGAGCGCTGCCGAGCTGGTTCAGCAAGGTGCAATCGGCATGGAATTCGGCACCAGCGCCGAAGACCTGGGCATGATGGTCTTCTCCCACCCGACCCTGTCCGAGGCGCTGCACGAAGCGGCCCTGGCGGTCAACGGTGGCGCGATCCATATCGCCAATCGCAAGAAGCGTTGAGTGTGCAAATGGCCGGTAGCGTCCGGCCACTGCAGCAGTTGTTGTAAGCCACCGTGGTAGGTGGGGCGTCGTGTAATCGCCTCATCGCCACGGTGGTATTTGCAAGCAGAACCACGTCGGGTGGCCCGCGTCGAGCTCGACTCGCGGCGGAAGGCCCGGCGGACTGCTTCGGCAGTCACAGGTGGTGCGGTATCACAAGTACAGCGCCGAATGCGCAATACCTAAACGAAGACGGTAGACAAGCATGAATCTTCACGAGTATCAGGGTAAGCAGCTCTTCGCTGAATACGGCCTGCCCGTATCCAAGGGCTTCGCGGTAGACACCCCGGAAGAAGCCGCAGAAGCCTGCGAAAAAATCGGCGGTAGCGAGTGGGTCGTCAAGGCTCAGGTCCACGCTGGTGGCCGCGGTAAAGCCGGTGGCGTAAAGCTGGTCAAGAGCAAAGAAGACGCCAAGGCCTTCGCCGCCAACTGGCTGGGCAAGCGTCTGGTGACTTACCAGACTGACGCCAATGGTCAGCCGGTCAGCAAAATCCTGGTCGAATCCTGCACCGACATCGCCAAGGAACTGTACCTGGGCGCTGTAGTGGACCGCTCCAGCCGTCGCATCGTGTTCATGGCTTCCACCGAAGGTGGCGTGGACATCGAGAAAGTGGCCCACGAAACCCCTGAGAAGATCCTCAAGGCCACCATTGATCCGTTGGTCGGCGCTCAGCCGTACCAGGGTCGCGAGCTGGCTTTCCAGCTGGGCCTGGAAGGCAAGCAGGTCGCTCAGTTCGCCAAGATCTTTGTAGGTCTGGCCAAGCTGTTCAAGGATCACGATCTGGCTCTGCTGGAAGTCAACCCGCTGGTCATCAAGGCCGACGGCGACCTGCACTGCCTGGACGCGAAGATCAACATCGACGCTAACGCCATGTACCGTCAACCGAAGCTGAAGACCTTCCACGACCCGTCGCAAGACGATCCTCGTGAAGCCCACGCTGCCAGCTTCGAGCTGAACTACGTGGCCCTGGAAGGCAACATCGGCTGCATGGTCAACGGTGCCGGTCTGGCCATGGGTACCATGGACATCGTCAACCTGCACGGCGGCAAGCCAGCCAACTTCCTCGACGTAGGTGGCGGCGCAACCAAAGAGCGCGTGACCGAAGCCTTCAAGATTATCCTGTCCGACAGCAACGTCGCTGCCGTTCTGGTGAACATCTTCGGCGGCATCGTTCGTTGCGACATGATCGCCGAAGGCATCATCGGCGCCGTGAAAGAAGTCGGCGTGAAAGTGCCGGTCGTGGTCCGTCTGGAAGGTAACAATGCTGAGCTGGGCGCCAAGGTCCTGGCCGACAGCGGTCTGAACATCATCGCGGCTACCAGCCTCACCGACGCTGCCCAGCAGGTCGTCAAAGCCGCGGAGGGCAAGTAATGAGCGTCCTGATCAATAAAGACACCAAAGTCATCTGCCAGGGCTTCACCGGCTCGCAGGGCACTTTCCACAGCGAACAAGCCATCGCCTACGGCACCAAGATGGTTGGCGGCGTGACTCCGGGCAAGGGCGGCACCACTCATCTGGGCCTGCCGGTGTTCAACACCGTCAAGGAAGCTGTAGAAGCTACCGGCGCTGACGCGTCGGTCATCTACGTACCGGCTCCTTTCTGCAAGGACTCGATCCTGGAAGCCGCCTTCGGTGGCATCAAGCTGATCGTCTGCATCACCGAGGGTATTCCTACCCTCGACATGCTGGATGCCAAGGTCAAGTGCGACGAGCTGGGCGTGACCCTGATCGGCCCGAACTGCCCAGGCGTGATCACTCCGGGCGAGTGCAAGATCGGCATCATGCCGGGTCACATCCACCTGCCAGGCAAGGTCGGTATCGTTTCGCGTTCCGGCACCCTGACCTACGAAGCTGTCAAGCAGACTACCGACGCCGGCTTCGGCCAGTCGACCTGCGTCGGCATCGGCGGTGACCCGATCCCGGGCTCCAACTTCATCGATATCCTGAAGCTGTTCCAGGAAGACCCGCAGACCGAAGCGATCGTTATGATCGGTGAGATCGGCGGTTCCGCTGAAGAAGAAGCTGCGGCCTACATCAAGGCCAACGTCACCAAGCCTGTCGTTTCCTACATCGCCGGTGTTACCGCACCTGCGGGCAAGCGCATGGGCCATGCTGGCGCCATCATCTCCGGTGGCAAGGGCACTGCAGACGAGAAATTCGCTGCACTGCAGGACGCTGGCGTGAAAACCGTGCGTTCCCTGGCTGACATCGGCAAGGCCCTGGCCGAGCTGACCGGTTGGGAAGTCAAGAAGGCCTAAGCCTTCGCTGACTGCTCGCGATAAGGCCACCTTCGGGTGGCCTTTTTCGTT
>NZ_JAOCLK010000016.1:0-91769 GCF_029845265.1 Ectopseudomonas oleovorans | reverse complement strand
CACCCATGACCGCCCGTGCCCCTTCCCTGTCCGACGCCTTGCTACCCATTGGCGTGCTCGTCGTACTGCTCAGCCTCTCCGTTTACCTGTTCGGTGACGCCTCCTCCAGCGGCCCGAACCAGATCGCCCTGATGAGCGCCGCCTTCATCGCCGGCCTGGTCGGCCTGAAGAATGGCCTGCGCTGGACCGAGATCGAGGAAGGCATCCTCGCCGGCATCCATATGGCGATGAAGGCCAACCTGATCCTGCTGGCGGTCGGTGCGCTGATCGGCACCTGGATTCTCGCCGGCACGGTGCCGACCATGATCTGGCTGGGCCTGAAGCTGATCAGCGCCGAGTACTTCTACCTCACCAGTTGCCTGATCTGCGCGCTCACCGCACTGTCCATCGGCAGCTCGTGGACGGTGGCCGGCACCCTCGGCATCGGCCTGATGGGCGTGGCGGCCGGGTTGGGCCTGGACCCGGCGATCACCGCCGGCGCGATCATTTCCGGTGCCTACTTCGGCGACAAGCTGTCGCCATTGTCGGACACCACCAACCTGGCCCCGGCCGCTGCCGGCGCCGAGCTGTTCGCGCATATCCGCAACATGTTGCGTACCACTGTGCCGGCGCTGCTGATCGCCCTGGTGATCTTCTTCGCCCTCGGCCAGCAGGCCAGCGCCGAACATGACACCGGGCGCATCATCGAAGTGCTGGGCGCGCTGGAGGGGCAGTTCAACCTGGGCTGGCACCTGCTGCTGCCGGTGGCCTTCCTGCTGCTGCTCGCGGTGCGCCAGTGGGCCGCCTTCCCGGCGGTGTTTCTCGCCGCCCTGCTCGGCGCCGTATTCGCCATAGTGTTCCAGCCAGAAGTGATGGCGCGCCTGGCTGACCCACAAGCCGGCGTCCTGGCGCCACTGAAAACGGTATGGACTGCGCTTTTCGCCGGCTACGCGTCGGCCAGCGGCAACGCCGAACTCGATGGCCTGCTGTCCAAGGGCGGCATGGCCAGCATGCTCACCACCGTCTGGCTGATCATCTGCGCCATGTGCTTCGGTGGCGTACTGGAGCGCCTCGACCTGCTGCAACGCCTGCTGCAAAGCGCACTGCGTTTGGTACGCAGCAACAGCGGCCTGGTCGCCAGCACCATCACCACCACCATCGGCACCAACATCATTACCGCCGACCAGTACATCGCCCTGGTGCTGCCGGGGCGCATGTACCGTGCCGAATACGAGAAACGCGGCCTGGCGCCGACCAGCCTGTCACGCGCGCTGGAAGACGGCGGCACCCTGACCTCGGTGCTGGTGCCGTGGAACACTTGCGGCGCCTACATGGCCGCCACACTGGGCGTGGCAACGCTAAGCTACCTGCCGTACTGCTTCTTCAACCTGATCATGCCGGTGCTGGCCATCGCCCTCGCCTATCTGCTGCCACCCAGGGTGCAAACGGCCGTTTGAGTCATACGCACTGACGCCGCCGAACGCCCGGCACCTCTGCATTGGCTGACGGCCTGGCATGCGGGGCTACCTCAACGGTGCCAGCGGCTATATGCTCAGGCCCTTCGCCGGCTTCGGTGGCGAGGATCAACGCATAAGGACTTCTCATGCAGACGAGCAAGACCCGCACCAGCTTCTACCGTCGCCTCTACGTGGCCTGGCTGATCGACAGCGGCCAGGCCGTCAGTGTGCCGGCACTGATGGACGTTACCGGCATGCCCAGGCGCACCGCGCAGGACACCCTGGCCGCCCTTTCCGAGCTGGATATCGACTGCCAATTCGAGCAGAACGAGGGCGAACGCAACAACGCCGGTCACTACCAGATTCGCGACTGGGGGCCGATCGACAAACGCTGGATTGCCGCCAACCTGCAGCAGATCAAAACCACGCTCGGTTATCCCTGAGATAATTCTTCCCATACCTCCTGGGAATTACGATGAATCCGGATCTGTTCTGGGTGCTCGGCCTGCTGGCCGGCGCCGTCACTCTCTTCATCATCGGCAAACCGCGCATGGACGTGGTCGCCCTGCTGGTGCTGGTCGCCCTGCCGCTGACCGGCGTACTCGACTTGCAGCAGGCTCTGGCCGGTTTCAGCGACGCCAACGTCATCCTGATTGCCGCATTGTTCGTCATCGGCGACGGCCTGGTGCGCACCGGCATCGCCTATCGCCTGGGTGACTGGCTGGTGGCCAAGGCCGGCAGCAGCGAGACGCGCCTGCTGATTCTGCTGATGTTGGCCGTGGCCGGGCTCGGCTCGGTGATGAGTTCCACCGGCGTGGTGGCGATCTTCATCCCGGTGGTACTTGGCGTCGCCGCCCGCCTGCGCATTGCTCCGGCACGCCTGATGATGCCGCTGGCCTTCGCCGGGCTGATCAGCGGCATGCTGACCCTGGTGGCCACCCCGCCCAACCTGGTGGTGCATGCCGAACTGCGCCGTGCCGGGCTGGAGGGTTTCGACTTTTTCGCCTTTACCCCCATCGGCCTCACCGTGCTGCTGCTCGGTATCGGCTACATGCTGCTGGCGCGCCGCTGGCTTGTGCGCAGCGAAGCAGGAGGCAACAACGAACCGCCACACCTGACTCTGGCCGATCTGGCCGAGCGCTATCGCCTGGGTGAGCGCGAGCGACGCCTGCAGGTGCGCGCCAACTCGCCCCTGGCCAATCAGGTGCTCAACGAACTGCAACTGCGCCGCGAACATGGCATCAACGTCATCGCCGTCGAACGCCGCCAACGCCTGCGCACCCTGCTGCTGATGGCCAGCGGCAATACCCTGCTGGAGCCGGGCGACGTGCTGCTGGTGGATATCGCCAGCCCCACCATCGGCCTGCTCGGCAGCTACCAGGCACTGGGGCTGGAACCCATGCCGCTGCCGCATTCGTATTTCAGCCTGCACGCTCATGAACTGGGCCTGGCCGAAGTGGCGTTGCCGCCGGAGTCGCAACTGCCGGGCAAGACCATTCAGGAACTGGGCTTTCGTTCGCGGCACAAGCTCAACGTGGTCGGCCTGCGCCGCCAGGGCCAGGCGCTGGAGGGCGTGCTGGTGGACGAGAAACTCAAGGCCTCCGACACCCTGCTGGTGGCCGGCGCCTGGCGCGACATCCATCGCCTGCAGGGGCTGAGCCGCGACTTTCTGGTGCTCAGCCTGCCGGCGGAAGTGGCCGAGGTGGCACCTGCCGCACGCAAGGCGCCCTACGCATTGCTCAGCCTGGCAGTGATGGTCGTGCTGATGGTTTCCGGCTTGGTGCCCAACGTACAGGCCGCACTTATTGCCTGCCTGCTGATGGGCGCGTTTCGCTGTATCGATCTGGACAGCGCCTACCGCGCCATTCACTGGCCGACGCTGATTCTCATCGTCGGCATGCTGCCCTTCGCCCAGGCGCTGCAGCAGACCGGCGGCGTCGAGCTGGCCGTGCAGGGCCTGGTCGGCGGCCTGGGCGATGCCGGGCCGCATCTAATCCTGGCCAGCCTGTTCGCCCTCACCGCGGTGATTGGCCTGTTCATTTCCAACACCGCCACGGCGGTACTGATGGCCCCGGTGGCCATCGCCACGGCGCAGGCGCTGGATGTGTCGCCCCTGCCCTTCGCCATGACCGTGGCCCTGGCTGCCTCGGCCGCCTTCATGACGCCGATCTCCTCGCCGGTGAATACCCTGGTGCTCGGTCCCGGCCAGTACCGTTTCGGCGACTTCGTGCGCATCGGCGTGCCCTTCACCCTGCTGGTGATGATGGTCAGCGTGCTGCTGGTGCCGCTGATCTTTCCGCTGTAGGAGCTGACTTGCCAGCGATCATCCGCTACCGCTGATCGCCCGCAAGCGGGCTCCTACAAGAGCAGAGACCTAGGGTCTGTTGCCGTTTCGCGCACGGCCGCGACGAAACGGCAACAGACCCTAGGGTGCGCCGCGCTCACCGGCTTCCCTTGTCCCGAATGCAGTGCGTGCCTGGCCCGACTATGGGAAAATCGCGCGCCCGACTCGCCGATGCCCGTTCATGCCCAAGCCACCGAAACGCCCGCGCAAACCTGCCCCTGCCGCTGTAAAGACTGCTCCGAGCAAGGGCCTGTTGCACCCGCGCAACCGTCACCAGGGGCGTTACGATTTTCCTGCGCTGATCAAGGCCAGCCCCGAGTTGGGCCAGTTCGTGATCACCAACCCCTATGGCAAACCCAGCATCGACTTCGCCAACCCGGCGGCGGTCAAGGTGTTCAATCGCGCGCTGCTGGCGCAGTACTACGGCATCCGTCACTGGGACATACCCGACGGCTACCTGTGCCCGCCGATTCCCGGTCGCGCCGACTATTTGCACAACCTCGCCGATCTGCTGGCGACCGACAATGATGGGCAAATACCTCGCGGCGCCAGAGTGTACGCGCTGGATATCGGCGTCGGGGCCAACTGCATCTACCCATTGATCGGCCATTGCGAGTACGCCTGGCACTTTATCGGCGCCGATATCGCCCCGGCCGCGCTGGCCTCGGCGCGGGCCATCGTCACCGCCAACCCGCAACTGGCCAGTGGTATCGAACTGCGCCTGCAGGCCAATCCCGAGCATATCTTCCTCGGCCTGCTGGGCAGCGAGGAGCGTATCGACCTGACCCTGTGCAACCCGCCCTTCCACGCCAGCGCCGACGAAGCCACCAGCGGCAGCATGCGCAAATGGCGCAACCTCGGCAAGCTCGACCCCAAACGCCAGTTACCGGTACTCAACTTCGGCGGGCAGGCGGCCGAGCTGTGGTGCCCCGGTGGCGAGGCCGCCTTTCTCAAGCGCATGGCCAGCGAAAGCGCGCAGGTCGCCGAGCAGGTGCTGTGGTTCAGCAGCCTGGTATCGAAAGGCGGTAACGTTGAACTGCTGCAAGGCTGGCTGGCCAGGGCCGGTGCGGTCGAGGTACGCATCCTCGGCATGTCTCAGGGTCAGAAGCAGAGCCGCCTGGTGGCCTGGACGTTCAAGGACGGACAAGCCCGCTGCGCCTGGCGCGACAGCCGCTGGCGCTGAGACCTACTGGTGCGCACGGCGCACCCTACCCGGAGGCGACGTTGATACCGGGTTGGGCCGCAGGATGTGCCGTGCGCACTGCTCGCCCTACCAGGGCAACCAGCCGCCCAGCGCCAGCCAAAGCCCGGCCACGGCCATGCTCAGCGACGCCCTGCTCGATGAACAGTTCGTGTTCTTTCACTTGAAAACGCAGCCCTTCGACTGGCTGCACTTCGATGACCTCAGCGGCATGACCCTCGGCGGCGGCCTGGAATACAGCTATGGGCCGGCGTTCGATGCCTTTCTCGCCAAAGGCAAGGTACGCCTCGAACGGGTCTCCAGCGACCGACAGAACTTCGAAAAGCTGCTCAAGGAGCGCGTGGTGCTCTACCCGCAGGAGATCAATGTCGGTTACGCCGCGCTGCGCAACACGTTCAGCAGCGCGGAGGCCGAGCGCATCACCCATCACCGCAAGCCGCTGCTGGTCAATCGCAGTTACCTGATGCTGCCCAGGCAACTGGCGCAAAGCGACGTGCTACGCGAACGCTTCAACGCCCGCCTGCAGCAGTTTCGCGACGACGGCCGTTACCAGCAGTACTTCGACGATCTGCAGGCTGGCCACTACCAACCCGTGCCGGAAGATGCCGCGCCATAACTGAAAAAACGTGGTGCCTGGATTCCCGCCTGCGCGGAAATGACGAGGACTCCAGACAGTCGTCATCCCCGCGAAGGCGGGGACCCAAAAATAAGCAGTCAATGATCAGCGAATAAAGCCCTTGCTGACCTCGCGAAACAGCTCGGTGCCAGCCTGTTCCAGCCACTCGAAGGCGACCATCTCACGCGACACGATCACCGCCCCGGCACGCTCCATGCGCCCCAGGCCCAGTGCCTTGTCGCGCGGGCGGCGCGAGCCAACGGCTTCATCCACCACGAATACTTCACGCCCGGCCACCAACAGGCCCATTACCGTCTGCAGCACGCAAACATGGGTTTCCGTGCCGCAAACGATGAACTGCTGGCGTTCACCGCCGGGCAAATCGAACACCCCGGCCCCGGCCGTGGCAGAAAAATGAATCTTCTCGCGCAGGCCATCGCCCGGCAGCAGTTCATGCAGGGCCGGCTCGGTGTAGCCCAGCCCCTTGGGATATTGCTCGGTGGCGATCACCGGCACCTGCAGGCGCTGCGCCACGCGCACCAGCCAGGTGGCCTGCTCGACCACAGCCGCGCCGCCATCGATGGCGGGCAACAGGCGTTCCTGCAGGTCGATCACCAGCAGGGTGGAATCCTTCGCTCGCATCAACATCGTCATGCCCCTTCTTTGACTGCAAAACGTGCGTCGAGCCGGCTGTAACCCAGGCCAACGCCCTTGTGTACCCGTAACTGCACCGGAATGCGTTCCTTCATTGCCTCGACATGGCTGATCACGCCGATGGTCTTGCCGCTGGCGTTGAGGTTATCCAGCGCGTCCAGCGCCACCTCCAGCGTCTCGCCATCGAGGGTGCCGAAGCCTTCGTCGAGAAACAGCGAGTCGATGCTGGTCTTGTGGCTGACCAGATCCGACAGCGCCAGGGCCAGCGCCAGGCTGACCAGAAAACTCTCGCCACCGGACAGCGTGCGGCAATCGCGCGCCACGTCGGCCTGCCAGGTGTCGCGCACCTCCAGCTCCAGCTCACCACTGCTCTTGCGCGCCAGTTGATAACGCCCATGCAGGCGCGTCAGTTGACGGTTGGCCAGGTGGATCAGGTGATCGAGGGTCAGGCCCTGGGCGAACTTGCGGAACTTGGCGCCGTCGGCCGAGCCGATCAGGCCGTTGAGCTGTTGCCACAGGCGCTGCTCACTCTCCTGTGCACTAATTTCGGCGAACAGCGACTGCTGGCTGCTGCGCCGCGTCTCGTCGGCCTGCAACTGCGCACGCAGCTCGCCCTGGCGCTGGCTCAGGGCACGCAATTCGCTCTGCAGTACCTGCAACTGCTCATCCAGTTCACCAAGCGCCAGCTCTGTCTGCGGTGTAGCGCTGAGCTTCAGCAACTGCGCGTCGGCGGCAGCCAACAGCGTCGAAGCCTCGGTAAGAGCGCGCTCCACACGTGCCTGCAAAGCCGCCAGACGCTCTCGCTCGCCCTCGTCCAGCAGCGCAGCGAGAAACGCCGCAAGATCGCTGAAAGGACTGGTCGTCAGAGCCGTCAGCCAGTGCTGCTCGGCCTCGCTCGAGCGTTGCTGCAGCTGCAGCAACAAGGTCTGCTGACTCTGCTCGCGGCCGCGCAACGCATCGCTTTCGCGCTGGGCACTGGCCAGGCTGTTGGCGGCCTCATTCAACGCCAGTTGCGGCTGTGCCGATGGCTCGGGTTCAGCCAGCGTCAGCGCACCTTCGTCCTGCCAGCGCTGTTGCCAGTGCCCGGCCTGTGTCTCGGCGTCGGCGAGCAGGCGCTGCGCCTCGCGCTGCTGCTCCTGCAGTTGCTGATCCTGCGCCTGGGCCTGCTGCCAGTCGCGCCAGGCCTGCTCCTGCTCGTCCAGCCAGAGGCCAGCGTCCGACGGCAACTCAACAGCAAAGCCCTCCAGACTGCTCAGTAGCACTTGCTCGTGGTGCCGAAGCGCCTGCTGCAAACGCTGCAGGCCCTGGCCCTGTTCGGCTTGTCGCGCCTGCAGGTTCTCCTCATCACGCGCCAGTAGCGCCAGGCGCTGCTGCGCATCAGCCAACGCCCGCTCGGCCACTTCACGTGCACCACGCGCCTGTGCCAGTTGCGCCTGCCCGGTCTCGACCAAGGCGAGTCGCGTCTGCAGATGCGTCAGGCTCTGCTCGTGCTGGCGCTGCAGTTCGCGCAAAGCGGCGCCGTCAGATATCTGCAAGGCCTGCTCGATCAGTTGCTGCTGCCACTGCGCATCCTGCTGAGCGGCCTGCTGGCTCGCCTGCTCCAGTTGCTGCTGAACCTGAGCGATCTGCGTGACCAGCCGAGTCAGCTCGTCACGCAGGGTGCCGCCTTGGCTTTCCAGCTGCGCCAGTTCGTTGCGGCACTGTTCCAGCGCCTGGCGCGTGGCGGAGACGTTGAGCGCCTGGTACTGGCTGACCGCCGGATGCTCGTGCGAACCACACAACGGGCAGGCTTCGCCGGGCTGCAGCTGGGCGCGGTAGGCTTCCAGATCCTGAATGCGCTGCTCCTGTTCAAGCAGCTTTTCCTTGTCGGCCTGCTGTTGCTTGAGCGCCTTGTAACGCTCGCGCAGGCCGGTGATTTCATCGTTCTTGCGGGTGTGCTGTTGCTGCAACTGAGCCAGACGCGGGGTCAACTCGGCGACCTGTGCAGCCGTTTGCTCACGGCTCTGCGCCAACTGTTCCAGACGATCCAATACGCGCCCTTGCACTTGCAGTTGCTGCCAACGCTGGCGCAGTCCGGCCTCGTCGCCCTCGCCCAGCAGGACCTGCAGCTCGCTCTGCTGCCTGGCCTCGCTGGCGCGCGCATCCTCCAGCCGCTTCAGCGCGTCGGCCTGCTGCACACCGAGCTGATCACGCTGCTGCTGCAAGGCGGCGAGCTGTTCACCCTCCTGCGCCATGCGTGCGTGCAGTGCCTGTTGCTCCTTGAGCAGTTGCCCGCGCTGATCGAACTGCACACGCCAACTACCCAGAAGCTCGCCCAGGCGTTCCCGTTGCGGCGCAGTACTCATGCGTGCGTGCAGCGTTTCACGCTGCCCGGCCAGACGCTGCAGCTCCTCGTGACGCAGACTCACGCTTTGCTGGGCATAGCGGCTGGCCAGCCAGAGTTGCTGGTGCTCGCGCTCAGCGCTGTGGCGTTGCTGCTGATGCAGGTCATCCAGCACCTGCTGTGCCTGCTGCCTGTCCTGCTGCGCCTGCTGCCAGGCCAGATACAGCGGCTGCAATCGAGCTGCCGGCTCACTGGCGGCCAGGCGCTGCAGTTCACCGGCTGCCTCGTTACGAGCCTGCTGGGCCTGCTGCAGTCCGAGTCGCGCCTGCTCCCGTTGCTGCTCGGCCTGCTGCAGTGCCTCACGCCAACGGCGCTGGGCCTGCAGAGCCTGCTGCCGGGCCAGCAGCGGCGACTCCTCCAAGCTTAGACGCTGCTGCTCGGCCTGCAGCTCGGCGCGCTGCGCTTCGTCGAGCAACTCCATGCCCTGAGCGCGGCTTTTCAGCAGATTGAGTGCCTGTTCGGCAGCCTTGGTGCGCTCGTAGACCTGCTGCGAGATCTGCCCGTAAATCTCGGTGCCGGTCAGTTCCTCCAGCAGCTCGGCGCGCTGATTGGCATTGGCTTCGAGAAACGCCGCAAAGCCGCCCTGGGCCAGCAGCATGGACTTGGTGAAGCGCTCGAAATCGAGGCCGGACAGCTCGGCGGTGAGACTTTCCTTCTCGCGAATCTTGTCGGTGAGGATTTCACCATCGGCGATACGTGCCAGCTCGACCTTGGGCGCCTGCAACGCACCGTCGACCTTGTCGCGCGCGCGGCGCTGGCTCCAGAAGGCGCGGTAGCCCTGCCCCTTGACCTCGAACTCGACCTCGGCTAGGCAGTCGGCGGTATGCCGCGTCATCAGCTCGTTGCCACTGGCCGACAGCGTGCTCATGCGCGGCGTGCGGTGATACAGGGCTAGGCAAATGGCGTCGAGCAAGGTGGTCTTGCCCGCACCGGTCGGCCCGGTAATGGCGAACAGGCCGCTACCGGCGAAAGGCTCGGCAGCGAAGTCGATCTTCCACTCGCCCTTGAGGGAATTGAGGTTCTTGAGGCGCAGGCTGATGATTTTCATGCGGGAATGGCTAGCCGGGAATCAGGCAGGCATTCTGGCATTGTTGGCCGCTGGCTGCAGCGGCTTGGCTGGTTCAGCCGCCTGCGCGGACTGCAGAACGACCAAGGCGGTAGATTTCAAGAACAGCCTGAATATGTGAATGCAACCGCGCTGGCGACGGGATCGAAAAGCTATTAACCCGGCAATCAAATACCCCAAATCATGCTGCGTAGGCGATACGTGGATGCCGGAAATAAGAACGGATCTTTCAGGGTGTAATTGCAATCGTCTCATGACCGAGCGAACACGCCTTTCCAGTTCGTCCTGATTACACGCCGGCAAGCCCGTACGAACCTGATGTTTCAAATCACAATTCAGATACTCGGTCAGGGTTCAACTCCGGGGCATAGGCCGGCAAGAAGAACAGTTCGATTTGCTCTTTGCGGTCGCCGACCCAGGCACTCACCTTTTTGCTGTGGTGTACGCGCAGGTTGTCGAGAATCAGGAACACCTTGCGGCCCTGAGCATCGCGAATCAGGCGACTCAGGAAGCGAATCAGCGCTGGGGCTGTCAGCGTTTCCCGATACAGCATGAAGCGCAGTTTGCCCCGATTGGTCACGGTGGAAATCATGTTGGTGGAAAAACGACTGCCGCTGACCAGGCGCTCCGGCGTTTCGCCAATAGGGGCGTAGCTGCGGCCAGCATGGCTGTCACTGCGCATACCGGTTTCGTCGCCCCACTGAATCTCACCATTCTCAGCCTTGGCCCGCTGTGCGATGCGTGGATATTCATTATCCAGCCAGTGCTGAACCACTTCAGGTTTCTGCTGATAAGCCCGATGCAGCGGTCGCTGCGGGGTGTAGCCCCAACGCTTGAGGTATTCACCAACCGTTCGAACCGGCATGAGAAAACCACAGCGCTGGCGGATCAGTTCTCGCACCGCATCACGCGTCCAGAGCGCAAAGCCGAGCTTGAGTTGCTCGGGCATCTTATCGGTCATCAAGGTGCGAATCAGCACTTCCTGGCTGGAGCTCAAACTGCGGCGATCACCCTGGCGCACACCACGCTGGCCGCCGGCTATGGCAGCCTTTTCGCCTTTATGTTCTGCGACCTGCGCCCAGTGAGCAATAGTGCGGGGGTGAACACCAACCGCTTCGCCAATAGCCTTGTAGGTGTAACCCTGCTCACGCATGCGTAGGGCCGTGGAGCGCTTTTCACGTTGTTCTTGGGGGCTGAGTTTGCGGGCATCTATTTTCATGGAGGTAGATTATGCAATATGCCCTATTTATTTGCCATATTAATAGAGCGCCGCGGACCACCAGATGCACTGAGCACGCTCACCGAGGAAGCCGACGAGGGGCCTCATTTGCAGCAGGGTGGATAGGTAGGATTCCTTCATTTCATTTCTCTTTGTTCGTTGGTT
This sequence comes from Ectopseudomonas oleovorans, assembly GCF_029845265.1. NCBI lineage: Bacteria > Pseudomonadati > Pseudomonadota > Gammaproteobacteria > Pseudomonadales > Pseudomonadaceae > Ectopseudomonas > Ectopseudomonas oleovorans. Next base: position 80,685 of record NZ_JAOCLK010000016.1, on the reverse strand, counting down.
TTTCCAACACGACCCGCGTAGGCTGATGCATCTGTTGATCAGTCATTAGCAGCTCCCGCGCCAGAGCTACCTGGTGCCGCATATCCCGGGGCCAGCACAGCATTGCGCACGCCGTAGATGGCAAGGTGGTCTCTCAGCCAAAGCCGGTACTCATGCCCGCGGAGGCTGTGGTCAGGAGAGCAGTCGACACTCCATTTGCGCAGGATGTATCCAGCCGTGGCAGCGCGCAGCTTCATCCGCAGCACGCCGTCGCGCATGCCGTAATCCATTTCGGTGATCTCCGGCCGGGGCTGATCCGGGTGCGGCACCAACTCCAGTTCGACGATCCGCGTCCACTGGATGTCTTGATCGCTCATCTCATGGGCTGCAACTGGCCGCCCCTTGAGCACGACAGGGTTCTTGATCCGGGTGATGACGAAATCCCGGAACTCCTGGGACTTCCGGTCGAAGGCGCGGACATGCCAGCGCAGGCCGTTGTCGATCAATGCGAAGGGAACAATCTCTCGTTCGGACTTGCCACTTGAGATCGAGTAATAGTCGATAGCAAGTGCGCATTCCTGGTGAATCGCTCGAGTCACACTTGCCAACACATCCAGATCTGGGTGCGTAAGCCGCGACGGACTCTCGCTGGCCACCCACACCTTGAGTCGCATCGGCTCGCCGTCTCCAAAGCCTTGCGTTAGCCACGACATCACCCGTTCCGGGGGATAGTCGAACACGGGCCGGAAGTCCGACCCCAGGACGTAGGCCTTGCCTTTCGGGTCATATTCGATGTTGCCCGGAGACAACTCCTTATAAAGCGCTAAATCCCGAGTTGCCGCTGCGGACTGGATGCCAAACCGCGCAACCAAGTCCTGCCGGCGGATCTCCCCCACGAAGCGCACACGCAGCTCAATGAAGGCGAGCCGGTCGCGCTGAGACTGGGTCAGTTCTGCAAGTTGGTCTTTGGGCATTCCTGAGTGCTCTATCGGGTTAACGAATGCTTGTGCGGATTATTGCGCGAAGTATATAAGCTGCTCTATAATGCGGCAATGCAATGTTTTTGATTCTTGCATGCGTTGCATTTTGATTACTACATGACGGGCGATGCCCGCACTTTGGAGCATGGGAGTGAAAGCAGACAAAGCCATCGCGACCTACCGACGCATGCGGGCGCAGCCGCTGTGGCGTCTGCTTGCCTCGACTACCGGGCCTACCGTCATTGGCCTGCTTCAATCTCATCTGTATGAGGGCGAGCGAAGCCTCCCTGCCTCCATTTTTCACGAACGCATCGCAAGGGATCTGGAAGAGCTGCGCGCCCAAGGCGAAGACTTTCCCCAAACGGCACAGGCGTATGTCGCCAGCTGGCTCGCCGATGGGTTCCTCGAGCGACGCTTCCCGGCTGGCGCTTCCGAAGAGGAATATGAACTCACCACGGCGGCCGTCGAAGCCATCCGGTTTGTCTCTGGCCTGGCACAGCCGCATTCCGCCGCCACCGAAAGCCGCCTGACGCTCGTCATCGAGGCCTTGACCAGACTTGCCGAGGACACCGACACCGACAAGTTCCGCCGCATCGACCGGCTCATGGCCGAGCAAGCCCGCATCGACAAGGAGATTGACGCCATCCAGAAGGGGCAGATGCGCGTGCTGCCCCATACGACGGCGCTCGAGCGCACGCGGGAGATCATCACGCTGGCTGACGATCTGGCCGGTGATTTCCGCCGCGTTCGAGATCAGTTCGACCAGCTTAATCGCGATCTTCGTGAACGCATCATGGACAACGATGGCAATCGTGGGGATGTGCTGGATTCGCTGTTCGCCGGAATCGACCTGATTTCAGAGAGTGACGCCGGAAGAACTTTCTCCGCTTTCTGGCGATTGCTTACGGACCCAGAGCAAGCGGCCACGCTTGATCAGGCGCTTGATAGCGTTATGTCGCGGGAGTTCGTGGGGCAGCTCGAAGCCAAGGAGCGACGATTCCTTCTGCGGCTGACGCGCACCCTTCTTGAGCAGGGCGGCATGGTTCACGAGGTGCTCCAGACCTTCGCGCGCAGCCTGAAGCACTTCGTCCAGAGTCGTGAATACCTCGAGCAACGCCGACTCAATCACCTGCTGAAAGACGCCCAGCGCGCAGCACTGGCCCTGAAGAACGAGGTCAGGGCCACAGAAACCCTCCAGTACACGCTTGAGCTAACGAGCAGTCGTTTGCGCTCATTGTCTCAATGGGTGCTGCACGACCCATCCCTACAAGCATTGCCCGGGCAGATGGCAGAAGGGGATGCGCCGCCAATCGACCTTGAGTCTGTGAGCGAACTGGTCGCACAGTCCGAGATCGACTTCCGAACACTGAAGGCCAACGTGCTGGCTGTCCTGGAGCAACGCTCCCAGGCATCCATTGCCGACGTGCTGGAGCAGTTCCCCGCTGCACAGGGGCTGGGCAGCGTCGTCGGCCTGCTGGCGTTGGGCAGTCGGCATGGGTTCAAAGCCGACCACAGTGAAACCGTAGGCTGGGTTGGAGGCGACGAGCAGCGTCGTAGCGCCCGAATTCCAAAGATCTTCTTTTTGAGGGAGCGGGCCAATGAACTGGTCTGAGAACGACGAATCGGCAATACCAGCCGAAACACAAGCGCCAGATGCTGCTCAAGCACCTACCAACACCCTCTTCATGGGTGACAGCGGCGAGTTGCCACTGGATACCCGACGCGCATTAGTACAACTGTTGGCAGGGCCATCGCTCGACGGTCGTCGGCATCCAAAACTCTGGCCGATCTTGGCGCGAGACGAAGCAGTGATCCGTCGGCGTCTTGCCGAACTGTTTCTCGAACTGGTCATCGATCGGGATGTGCAAGTGGCCTTCACGCGTCAGGCAGATACCGGCGACCTTGAAGTGCCCCTGCTGCTGCGTCGCGCCCAACTGACGTTCATTGACTCCATTCTGTTGCTCCACCTTCGCCAGCGATTGACCCAGGCGGACTCGCAGGGGGATCGTGCCGTGGTGTCGACAGACGAGATCACGGAGTTTCTATCCCTCTATGAGCGCGCCGCCAACACCGACCGTGCAGGGTTCGTGAAACGGGTTCATGCCTCCATCGAGAAGATCAAGAAGCACAGCATTCTTCAGAAAATTCGCTCGAGTGAGGATCGCTTCGAGATTTCGCCGACGCTGAAGCTCCTCTTCTCGGCAGAGGAAATACAAGCGCTGACGCACCTGTATCAGCGAATGGCTGCCGCAGAAACGCCAGCGCAGCTGGTTCAGACTGAAGCTGATGAGGAGGCTGACCAATGATCTCGGAACCCCAAACCGCCTCCTTGTTTGCCCGCGAGCAGTTCCGGATGACCCGCCTGCAGGTTTACAACTGGGGTACTTTCTCCGGCCTGCACGACGTACCAATCAGCGAGCGAGGCTTTCTGTTTGTGGGTCGATCCGGCGCAGGGAAGTCGACGCTGCTCGATGCATTTTCGGCGTTGCTGACGCCACCTCGCTGGATCGATTTCAACGCTGCTGCGCGTGAGGCAGACCGCAGTGGCCGAGACCGGAACCTCGTCACCTACATACGTGGTGCGTGGGCTGAACAGAAGGATGGGGAGTCGGGAGAGATCGCAACGCGCTACCTGCGCGCGGGGACGACCTGGTCAGCCTTGGCGCTGACCTACCAGAATGCCTTGGGCCAATCTGTGGCGTTGGTTCAGGTGTTCTGGCTGCGGGGCAATGCGAACGGCAGCACCGACGTCAAACGCCACTACCTTGTCATGGAGCGGGCCTTTGACCTGCGCGAGCTCGAGGACTTCGGCCAATCCAACTTCGACATCCGTAAGCTCAAGCAGTCCTTCCCGGAGGCATTCGCCCGCGACGAATTTCGTCCCTATTGCGAACGGTTCTGCCGTCTGCTCGGCATCGAGAGCGAAATGGCGCTACGTTTGCTGCACAAAACCCAGTCGGCCAAAAACCTCGGCGACCTCAATACCTTCCTGCGCGACTTCATGCTCGACAAGCCCGAGACCTTCGAGGTAGCGGATCGCTTGGTCAGTGAATTTGGCGAGCTCAATGCGGCCCACCAGTCAGTCGTCACGGCTCGCGAGCAGGTTCAAACGCTCGCACCAGCGCGGGACCAGCACCTGCGCAGGGACTCGCTGATGCTGCAGCGCAATGGCTTGGATGAGCTTCGGTTGGGCGTGGACGGCTACCGGGAGACCCGCCGCATTGATCTCCTCAAGGAGCACGTGGCATCCCTGGAGGTGCAAGCCAACGGCTCAGAAGGTGAAGTGGGGCGACGTCAAAGCACGCTGGATAACCACGCCGCAATCTTGCGCGATCTGGAGCGACAGCACCGTGAGGCAGGCGGTGATCAGATCGAGCAATGGGAAACCGAGAAATCGGGGCTGGAGGGCCAGCGTACGGATCGTCTGCGCAAACGCGCCCAGGCCGAAGATGCGTGCAAGAAGCTGGGCTGGAGTCTCCCGGATTCGCCTCAAGCCTTTGCGGAACTGTTGGGCAGCGCGCGGCAGGAGGTCGAAAACTGGGAGCAGCGCAGCAACGATAGCCGCGCCGAGCAGTTCCGCCTGGACAGAGAAAAGAAGGATGCCGAGACCGCGTTTTCGCAAGCATTGAAAGAGGTGCAGGCACTCCAGCGCCAGCCATCGAACATTCCGGCGGACATGCTGGAAATGCGTCGAAACATCGCCGCCGCCATCGGGATCTCGGAGTCGGCACTTCCCTTTGTTGGCGAACTCGTCGAGGTGAAGTCTGACGAGGTCGAATGGCAGGGGGCCATTGAGCGCGTACTGCACGGGTTTGCGCTCTCACTCCTGGTAGACGAGCGCCAGTATTCGGCATTGGCCAATCACATCAACACCACCCACCTTGGGCAGCGCTTGGTGTATTACCGGACTGGCCGCCCGGAGACGCGGCAGGCCAAGCCCATCGGGACCAATTCGCTCGTCCTCAAGCTGAACGTCAAGGAGGGGAGCTACGCTGATTGGCTCCAGGCCGAGCTGCGGCAACGCTTCGATTACGCGTGCGTCGATTCCATTCAGTCGTTCAGGAGCGCAGATCGCGCCATTACCCGCGAGGGTCAGGTCAAGCACAGCAAAACTCGGCATGAGAAAGACGACCGCAGAAGTGTCGGCGACCGGCGAAACTGGGTGCTCGGATTTGATAACCGGGAGAAGCTAGGGCTCTTTCAAGCTCAGGCGCAGGAGCAGGCTGACGCGGTTGCGCGCCTCGCCGGGGAGATCGACAAACTCTCCGAGCAAGACAAGAATCGTGCGGCCCGAGCGATGCAGTGCCAGACTCTGGTGAATCTCCAGTGGCAAGAAATAGATCTGCTCCCATTGCTGGATCGCATCTCCACCATTGAGCGGCAAATCCGCGAAGCGCGCGAGGGGAACACCACCCTGCTGCAAATCAGTGAGCAGATCGAGAAGCAAAAGAAACTCGTCGATGATGCTGACAAAGATCTTCGGCAGGCAACGCGTGCGCACGACTCGATTGTTGACCAGATCAAGACCAACACCCAGAAACTGGAATCCCTCCTGCAGGACGCGTCTATCGTTCCATTGACGTCCCATCAGGTTTCGGGTCTCGATGAGCGCTTCGCCAAGCAGTCAGATGCAGTCCGGCTCGACAACATCGACAAGGTGACAACTTCTGTAGAACGCGCACTCAATGCGGAGATCGAAGAGGTCAACCGTGGGATTGGTGCCTGCGAGAAGGAAATAGAAGCACGCTTTGCCGACTTCAAACGGCAATGGCCGATGGACGCGGGCGACATGGACACGAGCCTTGCCAGCGCGCCAGACTTCTTCGCCAAACTGGTTCGGCTGGAGACAGATGGGCTGCCCGCCTATGAGCAGCGATTCTTTGAATTGCTGCAGAACCAAAGTCACCAGAATCTGGCGGCGCTTTCCACCTACCTGAACGATGCGCGTAAGGCGATCCTGGAGCGGATGGATCTGGTCAACGACAGTCTTGGCCAGGTGCCCTTCAACCAGAGCGCCAATCAACGCACCTATCTCCACATCGACGCCAGTGACCGGCAGCTTGTCGACGTCAAGGAATTCAAGCGGGAGATCCAGCAGGCACTGAGCCACGCATGGACGGAGGATCGCGAGTTTGCCGAGGCGCGGTTCCTGGCCTTGCGGCGACTTGTTGATCGACTTGCCAGTCAGGACCCCGAGCAGAAACGCTGGCGTGAGACTGTGCTCGATGTTCGACAGCATGTTGAATTCATCGGGCGGGAGATCGACGAAAGCGGTGTCGAGGTCGAGATCTACCGCAGCGGAGCAGGCAAGTCCGGCGGCCAACGGCAGAAGCTAGCCACCACGTGCTTGGCCGCAGCCCTGCGATATCAACTGGGCGGGAACGACCACGGCGTGCCGATGTATGCCCCCGTCGTGCTGGATGAAGCCTTCGACAAGGCGGATAACGAGTTCACCGCGTTGGCGATGAACATCTTTACCAATTTCGGATTCCAGATGGTGGTCGCTACGCCGCTAAAGTCGGTCATGACCCTTGAGCCATTCATCGGTGGCGCCTGCTTTGTGGATATCAGCGATCGGCGCGTCTCAGGCGTCCTGCTCATCGAGTACGACGGTGATCGTCAGCGGTTGAAGCTGCCAGAGCACGCACGAGAGGAGGCTAGCGTTGAAGCTTCCTGAAGATGTTCGGCAGTTTCTTGCCCGTCGCTTTCAAAGCAAGCACCGCGAGTGGTTGGTCGGTGATCCGGGCGAGGGCCAATGGCCATTGGAAGTTCCCCTCGGCATACCGACGGAGCAGGCTGCGCTGAGGCAAGTCGACGGCGTTCGCGCTTGGGTGAGCGCATGGCAAGGCTGGCAAGGAGTCGGCACCCTGTCCTGGTGTGAGCGTCGGTGGAAAGCGCTTGGTGTCCAGCGACTGCCAGAGAAACTGGCGTTACGAGGCCCTGAAGATGTTGCCATGTGGATCGGTGCATCCGCACGGTGGGTTCGTTCCCTGTCTCGGTATCAGACGCTCACTGCTCGCTGGCCGGTGCTTGCACAGCAGTTGCCGAGATACTTTGATGTCCTCGCTGACTACAGCGATGCCGATTTCCGTCGACTGGCAGAGATGCTGGATTGGATCAGTCGCAATCCGAAATCGAATCTCTACCCACGACAAATTCCGGTTGCCGGTGCCGACAGCAAATGGCTGGATTCTAGAAAGGGCATCATCTCTGACTTGATTGCAACGCTCCAGGGTGACCCAACAGGAGAGCGCGACTTCTTCTGGCGCTGCGGCTTGAGGGCACAGCCGCAGTTAATGCGCATGCGCGTTCTAGACCCGGATCTAAGGGCCCATTTTGGCGGTCTTGGCGATATCTCTGCGCCTTGTGATGAGGTCGCGAGAATTGGTATACGACCAAAGAGTGTCTTCGTTGTTGAGAACCTTCAAACTGGCCTGGCCTTTGATGATCTGCCAGGGGCGGTTGTGATCATGCGACTGGGTTACGCGGTTGACGTTTTGGGACAGCTTCCATGGCTACAACAGGCGCAATGTATCTACTGGGGTGACATTGATACGCACGGCTTTGCCATTCTTAATCGAGCCAGAACATACATCCCAAGCCTGAAGTCTGTGCTTATGGACGAGTTTACGCTGATGAGTCATCGCGATTTATGGGTCGAAGAGAAAGACCAGCACTCTTCCACAGAGCTCCCACTACTCACCAATACCGAACAAAAGCTCTACCAGTCGATTAAAGGAAATGTCTGGGACCAACAAGTCCGCCTCGAGCAGGAGCGGATACGCTGGGATGTGGCGTGGAATGCCATACAGGCAAGTATTCGATGATCCAGGATCAGGGAAGTCAGTCGTGAGTGGAAATCGATGGGACCAGCCGGGTGTGCCCCACAAGGGATGGCACTGCGTTGACGTGGTCGATCTGAGGGCCGACGGCGAGTCAGCAGACGAGACCGACTAAGCGACCTGCCAAATGTGCGGCAACGAGAAGATCCGCTACGTCCACATCATGGAGCATCCCGATCTGGACGAGAGCTTCGACGTCGGGTGCGTCTGCGCCGAGAAGATGAGCGGCGACTACGAAGGGCCGAAACGGCGTGAAGCCAAGTTGCGCAACCGAGCAGCACGCCGAACCCGATGGCTGCAGTGCAAGTGGCGGATGTCCGCAGCAGGCGCAGATAGCGCACGCGGTAGCCGGCCCGGCAGGCCTGGTGGGCCAGGGTACAGGCCAGCCAGGTTTTACCGACACCGGTGGGGCCGCCGATGATCAGGTTGAGACCGTCGCGCAGCCACTGGCCACTGCTCAGTTGCAGGATCAGCGCCTTATCCAGCCCGCGCGGGCTGCGGTAGTCGATGTCTTCGATGCAGGCGTTGTGCTTGAGCCGGGCCTGGCGCAGGCGGCTACTCAGGCGCTTGTCGTCGCGGTCGGTCAGCTCGCGGTCGACCAGCAGGCCAACGAGCCTTTCGTGCTCGCCTGCCGGCGCGATCATCCCCTGGCCAAACGCTCGGAGGCGGCCTGGCGCGAGCTCAGCGACTATCGCCTGATTGGCGTCGGCCGTCTCAGTGGCAACCGCGTGCTGCTCGATCACGGCCTGGCCCATCTCGACTGGCGCCCAAGCTGGTTCTACGAGGTGCAGCATCTGTCGACATCACTCGGCATGGTCGAGGCCGGCCTGGGCATCGCCGCCCTCCCCAGCTTGGCGATGCCGGCCGAGGATCATCCGATTCTGGTCAGCCGGCCGCTGGTCGATCCGGTGATCAGCCGTACCCTGGGTCTGGTGCGCCGCCGCGGCTCTTCGCTGTCGCCGGCAGCCGAACAGTTCGTCGAAACCCTGCTGCGGCAATGGCCGAGCTACACCTCCATTGGCACCAGCAATCCCGCCGAAGTCGACAGCTGAGGCATCGCTCGGGCCACCGTCGCACTCGCCGCCGGTCCGACGCGCTTTCATCCGCAACCAGCGAGCAAGACAGGCCGCCGAAAACCCGGATAATGGCGGCCATTTTGTTTCGCTCGCTGGTATTGCCCCATGGAAATCAAGGTCAACTTTCTCGACAACCTTCGCCTCGAAGCCAAGTTCGATGACTTCACGGTGATTGCCGATCAGCCGATTCGCTACAAGGGCGACGGCTCGGCGCCGGGGCCGTTCGACTATTTCCTGGCCTCCTCGGCGCTGTGCGCGGCGTACTTCGTCAAGCTGTACTGTCAGACGCGCGACATTCCCACCGAGAACATTCGCCTGTCGCAGAACAACATCGTCGACCCGGAGAACCGCTACGCGCAGATCTTCAAGATCCAGGTCGAGCTGCCGGCGGACATCTCCGAAAAGGATCGCCAGGGCATCCTGCGCTCCATCGACCGCTGCACCGTGAAGAAGGTGGTACAGCAGGGCCCCGAGTTCATCATCGAGGAAGTGGACAACCTCGACGCCGATGCCCAGGCGCTGCTGATGCCGGTGAGTGACACCACCACCTACATCCCGGGCAAGGACCTGCCGCTGGAGCAGACCATCGCCAACATGTCGGGCATCCTCGCCGAGCTGGGGATGAAGATCGAGATCGCCTCCTGGCGCAATATCGTGCCCAACGTCTGGTCGCTGCATATCCGCGACGCGCAGTCGAACCTGTGCTTCACCAACGGCAAGGGTTCGACCAAGGAAAGCGCCCTGGCCTCGGCCCTGGGCGAGTTCATCGAGCGGCTGAACTGCAACTTCTTCTACAACGACCAGTTCTGGGGCGAGGACATCGCCGCTGCCGAATTCGTCCACTACCCCAACGAGCGCTGGTTCAAGCCGGGGCCTAAGGATGCGCTGCCCAAGGAAATCCTCGACGAGCACTGCCTGGCCATCTACAACCCGGATGGCGAACTGCGCGGCTCGCACCTGTTCGACACCAACTCGGGCAACACCGCACGCGGCATCTGCTCGCTGCCCTTTGTGCGCCGCAGCGATGGCGAGACGGTGTATTTCCCGTCCAACCTGATCGAGAACCTGTACCTGTCCAACGGCATGAGCGCTGGCAACACCCTGGCCGAGGCTCAGGTGCAGTGCCTGTCGGAGATATTCGAGCGGGCGGTGAAACGCGAAATCCTCGAAGGCGAGCTGTGCCTGCCGGACGTGCCGCAGGACGTGCTGGCCAAGTACCCGGGCATCGTCGCCGGCATCCGGGGCCTGGAAGAACAAGGCTTCCCGGTACTGGTGAAGGATGCATCGCTCGGTGGTGAATTCCCGGTGATGTGCGTGACCCTGATGAACCCGCGCACCGGCGGCGTGTTCGCCTCGTTCGGCGCCCACCCGAGCCTGGAAGTGGCGCTGGGGCGCAGCCTCACCGAGCTGCTCCAGGGCCGCAGCTTCGAGGGCCTCAACGACCTGCCGCAGCCGACCTTCGACAGCCTGGCACTGACCGAGCCGAACAACTTCGTCGAGCACTTCATCGACTCCAGCGGCGTGGTCTCCTGGCGCTTCTTCGGCGCCACACCGGACTTCGAATTCGTCGAGTGGGATTTCTCCGGCGAAGGCAGCGACTCCAACGAACAGGAAGCCGCGACCCTGTTCGGCATCCTCGAGGACATGGGCAAGGAGGTCTACGTAGCCACCTATGACGACCTCGGCGCCAACGCCTGCCGCATCCTGGTGCCCGGCTACTCGGAGATCTACCCGGTCGAGGACCTGATCTGGGACAACACCAACAAGGCGCTGCTGTTCCGCAAGGACATCCTCAACCTGCACGCCCTGAGCGACCGCGAACTCAAGTCGCTGCTGCGCAACCTGAACAACGCCGAAGTCGACGACTACACCGACATCACCACGCTGATCGGCGTGGAGTTCGACGACAACACGGTGTGGGGCCAGCTGACCATCCTCGAGCTGAAGCTGCTGATCAACCTGGCGCTGAAGAAATACGACGATGCCAAGGAGCTGGTCGAGGCCTTCCTGCAGTACAACGACAACACCGTCGAGCGCGGCCTGTTCTACCAGGCGGTCAACGCTGTGCTGGAGATCCAGTTGGACGACGAGCTGGAACTGGCCAACTACGAGCACAACCTACGCCGTATGTTCGGCAACGAGCGCATGGACGCGGTGATCGGCTCGGTGGACGGCAGCGTGCGCTTCCATGGCCTGACACCGACCAGCATGAAACTGGAAGGCCTGGACAAGCACCTGCGCCTGATCGACAGCTACAAGAAACTGCACGCTGCGCGCGCCAAAGCAGCCGGGCTGGCCGGCTGAACATGGTCAGCGAGCGCCCAGCCCACAAGGTCGCAGCGCTGATGCTGGCGGCCGGCTACAGCCGCCGCTTCGGTGCCGACAAGCGCCGCCTGCAACTTGGCGACGGACGCTCGTTGCTCAGCGCCAGCCTGGCACTGCCCTGCTCGATGCTGGAAGAGGTCTGGCTGGTGTTACGCCCAGACGAAGCGCCGGCAGAGCTGGATCTGCCGACGGGTGTGCGTATCGTGCAGAACCCGGCCACCGCGCAGGGCATGGGCCACAGCCTGGCGGCAGGTGCCGAGCGACTACTGGCCGAATCGAGCGCTGACGCCGTGGCGATCTTTCTCGCCGATATGCCTGCGATTCGCCGTGACAGCCTGGAAACCCTGTTCGCTCACGCCATCGCGAACACCATCGTACTGCCCAGCTACCAGGGCAAACGCGGCCATCCGGTGCTGTTCGGCCGCGCTTTCTGGCCGCAGCTCGCGACGCTGAGCGGCGATGCTGGCGCCAAGCCGGTGCTGCAGCAGCACCCCGAGGCTGTGCGCATCGTCGAGCTGAACGATCCTGGCGTACTGCAGGACATCGACACCCCGGCAGACCTGATTCAGCTCTAGGCTCGTAGGGCGGGTGCAACCCGCCACAACGCAGGCGGCGGGTTTCACCCGCCCTACTGCCCGACCTGATGCAGCAGCACCTCGCTCAACGCCTGCGCCGCGCTGGACAGCTGATGTCCGGCCTGGTGCAGCAGGCCGACACGACGCGACACCTGCGGCTCGCTCAGCGGCAGGCAGCGCGCACCCAGTTCTTCCATCTGCTGCCGGCACAGCTGCGGCACGGCGCTGACGCCGAGGCCTTCGGCGACCATGCGCCCGACCGTGACCAACTGATGACTCTCGAACGCCACCGGTAGCTTGCCGTGGCTGGCGGTCACGCTGTCTTCCAGTAGCAAACGCACCGCCGAGGGCCGTTGCAGGGTGATAAAGGGTTGTTCCAGCAGCTGTGCCCAGGTCAGCGCGGACTGTTCGGCCAACTCGCTGGCGACAGGCACCACGGCGACGAAACGGTCCTCGTACAGGGGGGTAAACTGCAAGCCATCCAGTGTCGTTGGTTCGAAGGCGATGCCCAGCTCGACGCGACCGTCGCGCACCATCTCCATCACCTGTTCGTTGATCACGTCGTGCACCGCCACGTTGACCCGCGGGTAGGCATCGCGAAACGCGCGCAGCGCCGCCGGCAAACGGTTGCCGGCGAACGACGGCATGGCCGCTACCGCCACCTTGCCCATCTGCAGGGTGAAGTGCTGACGCAGCAGATCCTCGGCGTTGTCCCAGTCGGCCAGCAGGCGCACGGCAATCGGCAACAACGTCTCACCCTCCGGCGTCAGCGCCACGCTGCGGGTGGTGCGCACCAGCAACTGGCCGCCGAGCGATTGTTCCAGGTTCTTGATCGCCAGGCTCAGTGCTGGCTGCGACAGATGCAGGCGCTCGCAGGCCTGGGCGAAGCTCAGGCTCTGCGCCACGGCGAGAAAGGCGCGTAGCTGCTTGACGGTCATTGATTTATTTACCTGATCAATCAAGAGGAAAAACAAACTTAACAAATAAGCCCATAGCGCAGAAGCTTGGTCTCACCCCAGATAACAACAAAAGAGGCAGCCTCTAATGAGCGGACTCGACAAACGCGTCGGCAGCTATGCAGAAGCCCTGGACGGCCTGCAGGACGGTATGACTGTGCTGGCCGGCGGTTTCGGCCTGTGTGGCATCCCCGAGAACCTGATCGCCGAGATCCGTCGTCGCGGCGTGCGTGACCTGACCGTGGTGTCCAACAACTGCGGTGTCGACGGGTTCGGCCTCGGCGTGCTGCTGGAAGACCGGCAGATCCGCAAGATGATCGCCTCCTACGTCGGCGAGAACGCCCTGTTCGAGCAGCAACTGCTCTCCGGCGAGCTGGAAGTCGAACTGACCCCACAAGGCACCCTGGCCGAGAAGCTGCGCGCTGGCGGCGCCGGCATCCCCGCGTTCTTCACCGCCACCGGCTACGGCACCCCGGTCGCCGAAGGCAAGGAAGCGCGCGAGATCAATGGCCGCCACTACATCCTCGAACCGGCCATCACCGGCGACTTCGCCATCGTCAAAGGCTGGAAGGCCGACCACTTCGGTAACGTGGTCTACCGCCACACCGCGCAGAACTTCAACCCGGTGGTCGCCACCGCCGGGCGCATCACCGTGGTCGAGGTCGAAGAGATCGTCGAGCCCGGTGAACTCGACCCGACGCAGATTCACACCCCCGGCATCTACGTCGACCGGCTGATCTGCGGCAGCTTCGAGAAACGCATCGAAAAACGCACCCTGCGCGCCTGAGGAGAGACCAGCATGGCACTGACCCGTGAACAAATGGCCCAGCGCGTCGCCCGCGAGTTGCAGGACGGCTTCTACGTCAACCTCGGCATCGGCATCCCGACTCTGGTGGCCAACTATGTGCCCGAGGGCATGGCCGTGATGCTGCAGTCGGAGAACGGCCTGCTCGGCATGGGCGCCTTCCCCACCGAAGAGGAAGTGGACGCCGACATGATCAACGCCGGCAAACAGACCGTCACCGCAATCAAGGGCGCGGCGATCTTCGACTCGTCGCAATCCTTCGCCATGATCCGTGGCGGCCACGTCGACCTGACCGTGCTCGGCGCCTTCGAGGTGGACGTTAACGGCAACATCGCCTCGTGGATGATCCCCGGCAAGCTGGTCAAGGGCATGGGCGGCGCCATGGATCTGGTGGCCGGCGCCGACAACATCATCGTCACCATGACCCACGCCTCCAAGGACGGCGAATCCAAGCTGCTCGAGCGTTGCAGCCTGCCACTGACCGGCAGCGGTTGCATTCGCAGGGTACTGACCGACCTGGCCTACCTGGAGATCGAGAACGGCGCCTTCATCCTGCGCGAACGCGCACCGGGCGTGAGCGTCGAGGAAATCGTCGCCAAGACCGCCGGCAAGCTGATCGTCCCCGAGCACGTCCCGGAAATGCAGTTCTAGGTTGTCTACCGTCTCGAAGGCGCCACCACGCACGGCGTCTTCGAGGCGTTTTTCTACATTGTGGGAGGCGCTTTAGCGGCGAGACTTTCTCGTCGCGGCTAAAGCCCCTCCCACAATACGCGGCCCATCAGCCGAGAGGAGTCATCCCATGCAAGACGTCGTCATCGTCGCCGCCACCCGCACCGCCATCGGCAGCTTCCAGGGCAGCCTGGCCGATATTCCCGCGCCGGAACTCGGCGCCATCGTCATCAAGCGCCTGCTGGAACAAACCGGCCTCGACGCCGCCCAGGTCGATGAAGTCATCCTCGGCCAAGTACTCACTGCAGGTTCTGGTCAGAACCCCGCACGTCAGGCCGTTATCCGCGCCGGCCTGCCCCATGCCGTGCCGGCCATGACCCTGAACAAAGTCTGTGGCTCGGGCCTCAAAGCCCTGCACCTGGCGGCCCAGGCCATTCGCTGTGGCGACGCCGAGGTGATCATCGCTGGTGGCATGGAGAATATGAGCCTGTCGCCCTACGTGCTGCCGAAAGCCCGCACCGGCCTGCGCATGGGCCATGCACAGATGCTCGACAGCATGATCGTCGACGGCCTGTGGGACGCTTTCAACGACTACCACATGGGCATCACCGCCGAGAACCTGGTGGAAAAGTACGGCATCAGCCGTGAAGCCCAGGATGCCTTCGCCGCTGCGTCGCAGCAGAAAGCCGTGGCGGCCATCGAAGCCGGACGCTTCGATGCCGAGATCACTCCGGTGCTGATCGCGCAGCGCAAGGGCGACCCCATCGCCTTCGCCCGTGACGAGCAGCCGCGTGCCGGCACCACCGCCGAATCCCTGGCCAAGCTCAAGCCGGCGTTCAAGAAAGACGGCAGCGTCACCGCCGGCAACGCCTCCAGCCTCAACGACGGCGCCGCCGCCGTGCTGCTGATGAGCGCGGCCAAGGCACAGGCGCTGGGCCTGCCGGTGCTGGCGAAGATTGCCGGCTACGCCAATGCCGGCGTCGACCCGGCGATCATGGGCATCGGCCCGGTCTCGGCCACCCGTCGTTGCCTGGAAAAAGCTGGCTGGAGCCTGGCTGACCTGGATCTGATCGAAGCCAATGAAGCCTTCGCCGCCCAGGCGCTGTCGGTCGGCCAGGAGCTGGGGTGGGATGCCGACAAGGTCAACGTCAACGGCGGCGCCATCGCCCTCGGCCACCCCATCGGCGCCTCGGGCTGCCGCGTGCTGGTCAGCCTGTTGCACGAGATGATCCGCCGCGATGCCAAGAAAGGCCTTGCCACGCTGTGCATCGGTGGCGGCCAGGGCGTGGCCCTGGCCATCGAGCGCGAGTAAAGCGCGAAACCGTAGGGCGGGTGCAACCCGCCACTATCGGAACCGGCGGGTTGCACCCGCCCTACGGAGCAACACAACCAACCGTTCGGCCCCGGCCGAGCGTTGTTATATCCACTGCAACCCTCAGGCATAGCCAACCCTGAATGCCTGGTAAAGCCCTTACACAAGCATAAGAGAGAGGCATCACCCCATGTTCAATACCCTCAGCCGCATGAGCGTGAGCCTGGTACAGAAGTACCTGCCCTAACCGTTCGTGTTCTCTGCACTCCTGACCCTGGGAGTCCTACTGGCTGGTATTTTCTCCACCGGCCAATCGCTACCGGCCATGGTGCAGCACTGGAGCAGCGGTTTCTGGACGCTGCTCGGCTTCGCCATGCAGATGTCGCTGATCTTCGTCACCGGCCACGCTCTGGCCAGCGCACCGATCATCAATCGCCAACTCGACCGCCTGGCCGGCCTGGCACGCACACCCGGTCAGGCGATCATCATGGTCACCCTGGTGGCGCTGGTCGGTTGCTGGGTCAACTGGGGCTTCGGCCTGGTAATCGGCGCGGTGTTCGCCCGCGCCCTGGCACGCAAGGTCGATGGCGTCGATTACCCGCTGCTGGTGGCCTCGGCCTACTCGGGCTTCCTGGTCTGGCACGGCGGCCTGGCCGGCTCGATTCCGCTGTCCATGGCCACCGGCGGACCGGATCTGGCGCGCATCACCGCAGGCGTGCTGACCGACCCGGTAAGCATCACCGAAACCCTGTTCAGCACCCTCAACCTGACCATCGTCGCGCTACTGATGATCGGCCTGCCCTTGCTCAACCGCGCCATGCACCCGCGTCAGGGCGCCAAGGTCGCCGACCCGGCCAAACTGGTGGAAGCGCGCGCCGAACTGCCGGCCCGTGAAACCCCGGCGCAGCGCCTGGACGACAGCCGCATCCTCGGTCTGGCACTGGTGGCCATGGCCGGTATCTACCTGTTCAACCACTTCGCCACCAAGGGCTTCGTGCTTGGCCTGGACGTGGTCATCGCCATCTTCCTGTTCAGCGGCCTGCTGATGCACGGCACCCCGGAGCGCTACATGCGCGCGGTGGACGAGAGCGTGCGCGGCATCGGCGGCATCGTCCTGCTGTTCCCCTTCTATGCCGGGATCATGGGCATGATGATGGGCGCCAACGCCGACGGTATTTCCCTCGGCCGGCAGATCACCGAAGCGTTCATCTCCTGGTCCTCGGCCGACACCTTCCCGCTGCTGGCCTTCCTCAGCGCTGGCGTGGTCAACGTGTTCGTGCCGTCCGGTGGTGGCCAGTGGGCCGTGCAAGGGCCGATCATGCTGCCGGCTGCCGAGGCGCTGGGTGTGTCGACCACCGTTACCGCCATGGCGATTGCCTGGGGCGACGCCTGGACCAACATGATCCAGCCGTTCTGGGCACTGCCGCTGCTGGGTATCGTCGGCCTCGGCGCGCGCGACATCATGGGCTACTGCCTGATCATGCTGCTGTACTCGGGCATCGTCATCAGCGGCGCGTTCTACTTCCTCGGCTAAAAGCCATCAGGCCCGCTCAGCGTTCCGAGCGAGCCTGTCTCAACGCCAGCGATCGAGCAGATTCACCGCCAGCCGATCCAGCCAACCCCACAGGCGCTGTTGCGCACGGCGCCACCAGGGGCGCTGGTGCCAATCATCGAGGGTGATCTCGCGGCTGACGCCGAAGTCCTCGATGAAGCTGGCCGTCACTGCCCGGGTGAAATCCGGATCCAGCGCCTCGACGTTGGCGTCGAGGTTGAAGCGCAGGTTCCAGTGGTCGAAGTTGCACGAGCCGACGCTGACCCAGTCGTCCACCAGCACCATCTTCAGGTGCAGAAAACGCGGCTGGTATTCGAAGATCCGCACTCCAGCCCTGAGCAACTTGGGGTAGTAGCGCTGGCCAGCAAAACGTACTGGAGGATGGTCAGTGTGGCGCCCGGCCAGCAACAGGCGTACTTCGACGCCACGGGCCGCTGCGCGGCGCAGGGCACGGCGTATTTTCCAGGTAGGCAGGAAGTACGGTGTGGCCAGCCAGACCCGCTGCTTGGCCCCGCGCAAGGCACGTAGCAGCGACAGCAGGATGTCGCGGTGCTGCGCCGCGTCAGCATAGGCCACACGCCCCAGGCCAATCCCTGCTGGCGGGCATTCGGGCAGGCTCAGCGCGGCCGGCTGATGGCTCGGGCGCCAGGAAAAGCGCGCCAGCCAGAGTTGCTCGAACAACTGCTGCCAGTCGCCCACCAGCGGCCCTTCCATTTCCACCATGACTTCGTGCCAGGGGCTGCGGGGCTCGTCTGGCAGCCAGAACTCGTCGGTAGAACCAGTGCCGCCGACGTAAGCAAGGCGCTGATCCACCAGCAGCAGCTTGCGGTGGTCGCGGTGAAAGTTGCGGATGCCACGCCGCCAACGCACCGGGTTGTACCAGCGCAGTTGCACGCCCGCGGCCTGCATGCGTTCACGCAGCGCGACTCCCAGCCCCGCCGCGCCATAGGCATCGAACAGGCCGCGCACCGCCACGCCGCGCTCGGCCGCCCGGCACAGGGTATCGACCAGGCGCTCACTGCAGCGGCCGTCCTCGATCAGGTAAAGCTCGATTTCCACCTGCTGCAGCGCGCCCTCGATGGCCGCCAGCATGCGTGGGAAAAACACCGGCCCGTCCAGCAGCAATTCGAAGCGATTGCCACCCCGCCAGGGAAAGATGCGGCCGCGCTTGTGCACGCTCACCGCGCCGTGAAGATCAGCACGGCGCCCACCGGCACCGACAGGCTGATGGCAGGCAGGTCAGCGACCTTGCGCAGCGCCTCGACGCCACTGGCCAGGGCGAAGTCTTCGGCATGCAACACCAGCGGAGCCAGGGTCACCACCTGGAAGCGGTGATCATCCAGCCGCGTTACCAGCAGTTCGCTGTGCAGCTCACGCGTGCGCTCGTTGAGGGTCAGTTGCAGCGGTAGTCGCAGTTCCAGCTGTGCCCCGGGTGCCAGGTCGGTGAGTTGCGGCAGGTTGACCTGGGCACTGATGCGCGCCTCGGGCAGACGTGAAGTGTCGAACAACATGGTGCGCAGGCGCTCGTCACGCAGAGGGACACCGGTGCTCAGCGAGTCAAGATCCACGCGCAGGCGCGCGCGACCGTCGGCGGCGATCTGCCCGTGCAGGGTGAGAAAGCGATGCACCTCCGACTGACTGCCGGAATGGGTGGAGATGAACGACAGCCGCGAAGACTCGTTGTCCAGGTACCAGTCGGCGTGGACGGGCAAGGCAGCGGCAAGCAACAGGGCGAGAAGCGAACGGCGCATGAGAACTCGAAAAACGGCATGACCAAGCGGCAACGATAGTCGCCTGCGCGAGCCTTGCAAAGCCCGGCGCGCACAGAACCGTAGGGCGGGTGCAACCCGCCGCTGCCGAGGTGGCGGGTTTCACCCGCCCTACTTGCTCGGCAGCAACTGGCAGCCCTGCCGCTCACCCAGCCAGACAGCGCTGTGGTTGCGGCCAAGGCCGCTGGCGGTCACACGCTTGGCGCTTTCGTCATCCAGCAGGCTGCTGATCGGCACGTACTGCTTCACATAGCCTTCACAGTAGGCCGCCGGGTTGCCGCTGACGTAGCGGCAGGAGCAGTACTCCTTGGCCGTGTAGGCGCCGATGATGTCGGGGAAGGCGGCCAGATGGGCGCGATTAGGCCAGGCCCAGGCCAGCAGCAGAACCAACAGCAGCACCAGCGCGCTGCGGATCGGATGGCGACGGATCATGGCTGCACCTCCGCGGCGAAGGCCGCACGCACGCGTTTGAGCAGGTCGTTGTGCTGGAAGCTGCCGTCACGGTCATCGGCGTAACGCACCACCAGCAGGTTTTCTTGTGGCATCACGTACAGCCCCTGCCCCCAATGCCCGAGCGCGGCGATGGTATCGGCCGGTGCATCCGGCCAGGGCCGCGTGCTGCCTGGCAGTTCGGCGTTGAGCCACCAATGCCCGCCTGGCACGGCATCCCCCGACTTGGCCAACTGCGGCTGGTAGCCAGCGAAAGGCGTGGAGACGAAATCGACCCAGGCAGCCGGCAGCAACTGGCGCTCGCCCCAGCGACCGCCGCGCTGCATCAGCAGGCCGACACGGGCCAGGTCGCGCGCGCTCAGGTAGGCATAGGACGACGCAACGAAGGTGCCGCTGGCGTCGCGCTCCCAGGTCGCGCTGGTAATGCCCAGCGGCTCGAACAGCGCTGTCCAGGGATAGTCGGCGTAAACCTGCTCGCCGACCATGCCGCGCAACGCGGCAGCCAGCACGTTGCTGTCGCCACTGGAATAACGAAAGCGCGTGCCCGGCGCAGCGTCCGCCGCATGCGCAGCGGTGAAGGCCGCCATGTCGGCGCGGCCGCGGGTGTAGAGCATGGCCACTACCGAGGATTTCAGCGGCGCGTACTCGTAGTCCTCTTCCCAGGCCAGGCCCGAGGCCCAGTTGAGCAAGTGACCGATCTTGATCTGCGGGTGCTCGGCCATCGCCGGGTAGTACTGCGCGGCCGGTGCATCGAGCTTGAAGCGCCCCTCGGCGTAAGCGACGCCGAGGGTGGTGGCGAGCAGGCTCTTGGCCATCGACCAGGTCAGGTGCGCGGTCCGCGCCGTGGTCGGTTCGGCGTAGCGCTCGTAAACGATCTGCCCGTCGCGGATCACCAGCAGCGCATCGGTGCGCACGCCCGTACGCTCGACGTCATCGCGCTTCGGGAAGGCGTACTGTTCGAGCTCGGCCAGCGCGGGGCTCTCGATACGGGGTTGGCTCTGCCAGTCGGGTTGCGGCCAGTTTTCCGCCAAGGCATTGCTGGCAGCCAGGCTGAAACCGAGCGCCAGGCTCAGTCGACGAAGCAAGGAGATGGACATGGACGGCCTCGATCAGAAATCGTGGCGCACCCTAGCATGGCCATGATGACGGCTTGAAGCGACGAAAACGCCATCTCTCACCTTCATTTGGGCAGTTGGTAATCCTCCGGCCCCATCAGGTCGAGACCGCATTCCAGGTTCTCGATCCAGTAGAGGAAGGCGCTGATCATTTCCGGGCCGACGAAGGGCCGGCCGTGCTGCGGCACAATCATTTCCACATCCATCTGCCGCACCATCGCCGCCCACAGGCGACAGGCCTTGTTGCCGGCCATATAACGGCGATGGAAACCTTCCATGTTCGGTACGTGGTTGACGAAGTCGCGCACCGGCGAGGCATCATCGACCAGCGAGGCGCCCATGTCACCGGAGAACAGAATCTTGCTCACCGGGTCATAGACCTGGAAGTTGCCCACCGAGTGAAGAAAGTGCGCCGGCACGGCCTTGAGCGTGCATTTGCCCAACGGGATGCTCTGGCCACGATCGGGCAGCGCGATGATGCGGTCATAGGTATTGATGCCACGGCTCAACGCCAGGTAATTGGCCGTCAGGTGCGGCAAAAAACGCGCCCAAAGCTTGGAGCAGATTACCCGCGCGCGGGTGTGCAGCAGCCACTTGTCCAGCGAGGCGATGATGTCCGGGTCCTGGTGCGAGGCGAAGATGTAGGTCAGATCCTGCACCGGAATATGCTTGGACAGTTCCAGCGACAGCGGCGTATAGGTCAGGTCACCGCCCGGGTCGAGCAGCAGATACTGTTCGTTGTCGGTGATCAGGAACTGGTTGGATTGCACGCCCTCGCCGCTGACCAGGTCATCGAACATCAGGCATTGGTGGCTGCCGTTATCGAACAGCACGATGGGCTCGCGGCGCATGGAAACCTCGTAGAAGAAACGCGAGGCAAGCTTAGGCGCGCAAGCAACAATGGGTACTGATATGGGTCAACGGCCGGCGACAATCCGCCGCGCTTTCTCCAGGCGCTTGCTGCGTGCCGCCTCGGCGATGCGCAGCAAGCCCTTGTCGCGCTGCCACAGCTCGGCCCAGTGCACAGGCCCGCCGGCAAAGGCCACCTTCAGTTCAACGGCCAACGCCTGCTGCTCGGCGAACAACCCGGCCAGCAGCAGATGGGTGGTGGGCGCATCGGGCGCCTGCCGCGCGACCTCGGCACAACCGGCCAGCAGCGCTTGCAGGCGCAATAGCAGCGTTTCAGGCCAGGCACAATCGCGCCCCACGCCAAACTGCCAGGCGACAACAGCGGTAAGTACATGCACGTCTTCCAGGGTGCGGAAGGGTTTGACGTAGTCGCCCCAGCCGTCGCCGGCCAGGCGCTCGCCGTGGGCCTGTTCCAGGTGCAGTCGCGCATGGCCGATATCCGGCATCAACGGCAGGGCCGGCAGCGGCTCGATACGCACACCTGGCGCGCCCTGGCGTACCACGCCCAGAGCCAGACGCGGCGCCTGCCCCTCGTCCTCCTCGCGCGCCGCCACCAGCAGCCAGTCGGCACATTCGGCAGCGGTGACGAAATCCTTGCGCCCCGTGATCTGCAGGCCGTCGATACGTGTGTTCATGTCCGCCGGGCGGGTGCTGCGGTTCTCCGTCACGCACAGCGCGCCTGCCGTCCAGGGCGCCGCCGGCCACAGCATGCGCAACGCCGCCTGATAGCCGGCGAGAAACGCCAACCCCGGCGTGGCCGCCAGCAGGCCGCCCACCAGTGCCAGCTCGAAGGGTTGCGGCGTATCCCCCAGGCGGGTCAGCAGACGGGCGTACCAGTCCTCCAGGCCCTGCTCGGCAGACAGGCGCTCGACAGACTGAAACAGACTCGACCAGGGCATCACGGGCCTCCTCGCAGCAGCGCTTCGAGCGCCGTCATATAAGCATCAAAAAAGCGTCACGGTGGTGACACCACAGCTACCTAGCCTGAGCTTGCCCAACAAGATCGACCGGCTGCAAGCATTCAGCCGGCACACGGAGGATCTGGCATGACTCAAACCGCTCGCCGTCTGCAGGCCGAACGCCTGCAAGGCCCCGCCGCCCTGCGTGAAGCCCAGGCCTTGCGCTACCGCGTGTTCAGCGCGGAATTCGATGCCAAGCTCAACGGCGCCGAACTGGGTCTGGACATGGACGACTACGACATCCACTGCAGCCATATCGGCGTGCGTGATCTCAACAGCGGTGAACTGGTCGCCACCACTCGCCTGCTCGATCACCAGGCCGCCGCCGGTCTCGGCCGCTACTACAGCGAAGAGGAATTCGCCTTGCACGGCCTGGCCAGACTGGAAGGCCCGGTACTGGAAATCGGCCGCACCTGCGTCGATGTCACCTACCGCAACGGCGCCACCATCGCCGTGCTCTGGGGCGAACTGGCCGAGGTGCTCAACGAAGGCGGCTACCGCTACCTGATGGGCTGCGCCAGCATCTCCATGCAGGACGGCGGCATCCAGGCCCAGGCCATCATGCAGCGCCTGCGCGAACGCTACCTGTGCACCGAGCACCTGCGCGCCGAGCCCAAGCACCCGCTGCCACAGCTGGATCTGCCGGGCAACGTCATCGCCGAGATGCCACCGCTGCTCAAGGCCTACATGCGCCTGGGCGCGAAGATCTGCGGCGAGCCCTGCTGGGATCGCGACTTCCAGGTGGCCGACGTGTTCATCCTGCTCAAGCGCGACGAGCTGTGCCCGCGCTATGCCCGGCACTTCAAGGCGGCAGTCTGACACCCGGCTGTAGGAGCGAGCTCTGCTCGCGAACGAGAGTGTCCAGCATTCATGAGCAGAGCTCGCTCCTACACATCAGCATGCCCCCAAGCATCGCCAAACGACTCTATCAATGGATAATGCCGCCACTCGTCCTCAAGCGGAGGCCTCAATGGCCAAACTGCGTCTGTCCCTGCGCCTCTTTCATCTGGCCCTGGTAATCGCCTTTGGCGCCCTGCTGGCCGGCATCGTCAGCCTGTTCGAGCGGGTGGTTCGGCATGACCTGATGCCGCTGCGCCAACGTCTGACCCGCGGGTTCCTGGCACGCCTGGGTGGCGCCCTGCCGTTTCGCGTGCGGGTCGAGGGCGAGCTGCCGACGCAACCGATGCTGTGGGTCAGCAACCATGTGTCATGGACCGACATTCCGCTGTTGGGCGCTCTGCAGCCGCTGTCCTTCCTGTCCAAGGCGGAGGTGCGCGACTGGCCGGTCGCCGGCTGGCTGGCACACAAGGGTGGTACGCAGTTCATCCGCCGCGGTGCGGGCGACAGCAGCCAGGTCGGCCAGCAGCTCACTCGCCATCTGCAGCAGGGTCATCACCTGCTGATATTTCCCGAAGGCACCACCACCGACGGCCTGGCCCTGCGTACCTTCCATGGCCGTCTGCTGAGCAGCGCCATCGACAGCGGCGTGGCGCTGCAACCTGTGGCCATCCGTTATTTGCGCGATGGCCAACCGTGTCCGGTAGCGCCCTTCGTCGGCGATGACGACATGCTCTCGCACCTGCTGCGCCTGCTCTCGCAGCCGGCCTGCGAGGTGGAGATACACCTGCTCGCGCCGATTCCCAGCGCCTCACGCAGCCGTAACGAACTGGCCCGGCACAGCCAGGCCATGATCGCCAGCGCCCTGCAACTGGAAACGCCGGTCACGCTGCCGACCGAAGCCGAAGCCGAAGCCGCCTGATCCACCGCGTAACCCGGATGCAATCCGGGGGCTTTGCCAAGGGTGCCCCGGAGTTCATTGGGCTACAGGTCGTAGCCGCTCAGTCAGCCGGCGGTACGATCAGCGCGTCGCTGTCGAGCGAGGCCAGCAGGCGACTGGCGACGCTGCCGAGGAAGAAGCGCGAAACCCCTTCACGGGCATGGGTACCGAGTACCAGCAGGTCCGCGCCACTCTGGCGTAGCGCCTCGCCGATCACCCCTTCCGGTGAGCCGATCTGCACCAGCAGGCGCTCGTCATTCAGGCACGCGCCGACCGCCGCCAGGCGTTCCTGCAGTTGCTGGCGCAGCAGTTGGCGCTGGTTTTCCAGCACCTCGGCACTGATCCCGGGCTCCATGATCGCGCCGGCGGCTAAAGGCTCGACGGCACTGGCCACATGCAGTTCATCCAGGCTCACCAGGCCCAAGTCGCGCGCCCGGCTCAATGCCTGCAGCGAGGTACGCGACAGATCCATCGCCAGCAAGGCATGCCGGTACTCGTGGGTGACCGGGCCGTTGACCCGCAGCACCGGCAGATGACTGCTGCGTACGACGCGCTCGAGCGTGGTGCCGACAAAGAAGTCACGCAGCGTCGACTTGCGATGCGCCCCCACCACCAGCAGATCGGCGCCCATGCCCTGCGCACTCTCGACGATCACCGCGGCCGCTTCGCCCGTGCCGACAATCACACGCGGCACACTGCCGGCCTGCTCCCCCAGGCGTTCGGCCTGGGTCTGCAAGAGACTCTCGGCCTGCTGTACCTGGCGCTGCACATAGGCGGCAGGGGCCTCATCATCGATCACATGCAACAGACCCCATTCTCCGCCACCCTGACGACGAATCAGTTGCACGGCACGCTGCACCGCATGCGCCGAACGCTCGGACAGATCGGTTGCTACCAGAATCTTGATCATCTCGTTTCCTCCATTGCATTCCAGGGTCTGTACGAAAAGTCGCCGTGCGAAGATCAGGCGATACCGATGGCGCCCCCATAAAAACGGATAAGATCCGGACTGGGCTCGCACTCGGGTTTACGAGCTGTAGATGAGCATTCCGGCCCCATTTTCACCAAGCACAGGCACTTTTCGTACAGAACCTAACACCGCGTTACATTCAAACGCCTGCCGACGCCCCAGTCCTTGATGCAGGTCAGCTCCTGTGCGTTAACGCGCACTTAGGGTAACCCGCAACACTCGCCGTCCCGCCGCACGCTGCCCCGCGAGCACGGCCCGGACACCGCAGGAGACTCGCCCCATGGGCAATGCCCCCTCAGAATATACCGACCACACCTGGCACGCCTTGACTGCACAGGACGCCCTGAAAGTGCAGCGCAGCAGCGCCAGCGGTCTCAGCCAGGACGAGGCGCAGCGGCGCCTGCAGCAGCATGGTGCCAACCGCCTGCCGCCGCCGCAACGCCGTGGGCCGCTACTGCGCCTGCTCTACCAGTTCCACAACGTGCTGCTCTATCTGATGCTGGTGGCCGCCATCATCACCGCGCTGCTCGGCCATTGGGTCGACACCTCGGTGATCCTCGCCGCGGTGCTGATCAACGTGATCATCGGCTTCATCCAGGAAGGCAAGGCAGAGAACGCGCTGGACGCCATCCGCAGCATGCTCTCGCCCCACGCCATGGTGCTGCGTGGCGGTGAACGTCATGAAATCGATGCCGAGCGCCTGGTGCCCGGCGACATCGTGTTGCTGGCGTCCGGCGACAAGGTGCCGGCAGACCTGCGCCTGATCAGTGTGAAGAACCTGCTGGTGGAAGAAGCGGCGCTGACCGGCGAATCGGTACCGGTGGAAAAATCCGTAGCCCACTGCAACGCCGACGCCGCGCTCGGCGACCGCCGCTGCATGGCCTATTCCGGCACCCTGGTCAGCAGCGGACAGGCCAGCGGCGTGGTGGTGGCGACCGGTGCCAACACTGAACTCGGCCGAATCGGCGCGATGCTGCAGCAGGTGCAGGCGTTGTCCACGCCACTGCTGCGACAGATCGAACAGTTCAGCCGCTGGCTGGCGGTGATCATCCTGATCCTGGCGTTCGCCACCTTCGTCCTCGGCATCCTCTGGCACGGGCAGAACCCCGGCGAGATGTTCATGATGGTGGTGGCACTGACCGCCTCGGCCATCCCCGAAGGTCTGTCGGCGATCATGACGGTGATCCTCGCCCTCGGCGTGCAGCGCATGGCCGGCCACAACGCCATCGTCCGCCGCCTGCCGGCGGTGGAAACCCTGGGCTCGGTGACGGTGATCTGCTCGGACAAGACCGGCACCCTGACCCGCAACGAAATGACCGTGCAGCGTGTGGTCAGCGCCAGCCGCATCCTCGATGTCTCGGGGGTGGGCTATGCCCCGGAAGGCGCCTTTCATCAGGACGGTGCGCTGTGTGAGCCTGACGCCGCCCTGCTGGAAGTCGCCCGCGCCGCGCAGTTGTGCAACGACGCCCGCCTGCAACAAGATGATGCCGGCCACTGGCGGCTGCATGGCGACCCGACCGAAGGCGCACTGCTGACCCTGGCGCTGAAAAGCGGTGTGGATGGTCCGACCCTGCACGCGCAACTGCCGCGCAGCGATGCGATCCCGTTCGAGTCCGAACACCGCTTCATGGCCACCCTGCACCACGACCACACCGGCCATGGCCTGGTCTACCTCAAGGGCGCCCCCGAGCGCGTGCTGGAGATGTGCAGCAACCAGCGCAGCGCCGATGGCAGCAGTGAGGCGCTGGATACCGACTACTGGCGCCGCCAGGCCACCGACCTGGCCGCGCGTGGCCTGCGCCTGCTGGCACTGGCCAGCAAGCCGGCGACGGCCGAACAACGCACGCTGAATTTCGCCGACGTGGAAAGCGGCCTGACCCTGCTGGCACTGGTCGGCATCATCGACCCGCCGCGTGCCGAGGCCATCGCCGCCGTCGCCGAATGCCAGCGCGCCGGCATCCGGGTGAAGATGATCACCGGCGATCACGCAGAAACCGCCCGCGCCATCGGCGCGCAACTGGGCATCGGCGTCGGCATGCCGGCGATGACCGGGGCGGAACTGGAACTGCTCGACGAGCGCCGCCTGCGCGAGGTACTGCCCGGCATCGAGGTGTTCGCCCGCGCCAGCCCCGAGCACAAGCTGCGTCTGGTGCAATGCATGCAGGACAGTGGCCAGGTGGTGGCGATGACTGGCGACGGGGTCAACGATGCCCCGGCGCTCAAGCGCGCCGACGTCGGCGTGGCCATGGGGCTCAAGGGCACCGAGGCGGCCAAGGAAGCGGCCGAAGTGGTGCTGGCCGACGACAACTTCGCCACCATCGCCGGCGCCGTGCGCGAAGGCCGGGCGATCTACGACAACCTGAAGAAATTCATCCTCTTCGCCCTGCCCACCAACGGCGGCCAATCGCTGATCGTGATCTTCGCCATCCTCTTTCAGGTGGTGCTGCCACTGACCCCGGCACAGGTACTGTGGGTCAACATGGTCACCTCCAGCACCCTGGGCCTGGCGCTAGCCTTCGAGCCCTCCGAACGCGGGCTGATGAAACGCGCGCCACGGGCGCCCAACGAGCCGCTGCTATCGGGCTTCTTCGTCTGGCGCGTGGTGATGGTGTCGGTACTGATCGCCGGCGCCGGCATCGGCCTGTTCCTCTGGGAGCTTGAGCGTGGCAACAGCCTGGAGAGCGCCCGCACCATCGCGGTCAATGCCGTGGTGATGTGCGAGATTTTCTATCTGCTCAACAGCCGCAGCATCTTCGGCTCGGTACTCAGCCGCGACGGCCTGCTGGGCAATCGGGTCGTGCTGCTGACCATCGCCGCCTGCATCGTGCTGCAGATGCTGTTCACCTATGCCCCGCCGCTGCAACAGGTGTTCGGCTCCACCGGGCTGAGCTTTGATGAATGGCTGCGCGTGCTGCTGGCCGGCCTGGCACTGTTCTGCGCGGCGGAACTGGAGAAGTGGGTGGTGCGGCGCTTCGGCCTGCATGCACAGGCCCGTAGGGCGGGTGCAACCCGCCGTTAGCCGGGCTGGCGGGGTACCCCCGCCCTACGCCTGACGGGCGAAGGCGATCAGCTCGGGGTAGAAGGCGCGGAAATCCTCGCTGAGCGGCTGGTACAGCCGCTCCAGCTCGGCCAGGCTGCCGTCGAGCAACTGCGGCCTGGACAGGCGCCGCTGCATGCCGGCGATCACCTGCTCCAGCACCGCGAACTCGCGGTAGCTGCCGAGCCAGTCCTGCGCCGCCATGCGCGGCGCCATCAGCGCCAGGCGTCCCGGCAACTCCGGTTCGGCGGCCAGCACCCGGTACACCTCGCGGGTGAAATGATCCAGCGGCTGCGCCGCATACTCGACCCAATCGCGGGCCAGGCAATGGTCGAAGAACAGATCCAGCAGCATGCCGGCCGTGCGGCGCCGCGCGGCGGGAAACCGGGCACGCGCGCGCGCCTGTAGCGGGTGGCTGTCGGTAAAGGCGTCGATACGCCGGTGCAGGCGGATGGCCGCTTCGATCTCAGTCGGCCAGCGTCCGGCCAGGGGGCCCTTGACGAAGTCGCCATACAGGCTGCCGAGCAGTTGCGGCGGCGCATCGCCGCCAAGATGAAGATGGGCCAGGTAGTTCATGACACGAGCTTACCGCCCTGAGCAGGACAATCGAAGCTGTTGATGGGGACTATTGGCACAATCAATCTGTATATCGCCCAGAGACGATATAAAGTTCGCCCCATGACGATACACACCGACACTGCCATGGACATCGACACCATCATCAAGGCCCTCGCCCACCCCGTGCGCCGCGACATCCTCTACTGGCTGAAGGAGCCCGAGCGCCACTTCGCCGAGCAGGAGCATCCGCTGGAGATCGGCGTCTGCGCCGGCAAGATCTACCTGCGTACCGGGCTTTCGCAATCCACCGTTTCCGCCCACCTGACCACCCTGCAACGCGCCGATCTGGTGACCAGCCGCAAGGTCGGCCAGTGGCACGTCTTCAAGCGCAACGACGAGCTGATCCAGGCTTTCGTCGAGCGCCTCGGCCAGCAACTCTGATTTGACCTTTCCCTCGGAGAAACCACCATGCCCACACTGTTCGACCCCATCCAGATCGGTGATCTGCACCTGAACAACCGCATCATCATGGCGCCGCTGACCCGCTGCCGCGCCGACGAAGACCGCGTGCCCAACGCGCTGATGGCCGAGTACTACGTACAGCGTGCCTCGGCCGGTCTGATCATCAGCGAAGCCACTGCCGTCACGCCGATGGGCGTGGGCTACCCGAACACCCCCGGCATCTGGTCGGATGCGCAGATCCGCGGCTGGAGCAACATCACCCAGGCGGTGCATGCCAATGGCGGCAAGATCGTCCTGCAGCTGTGGCACGTCGGCCGCATCTCCGACCCCATCTACCTGAACGGCGAACTGCCGGTCGCTCCCAGCGCGATCAAGCCGGCCGGCCACGTCAGCCTGATCCGTCCGCTTAAGGACTACGTCACCCCACGTGCGCTGGAGACCGAAGAAATCGCCGATATCGTCGAGGCTTATCGTCAAGGCGCCGAGAACGCCATGGCCGCCGGTTTCGATGGCGTGGAGATCCACGGTGCCAACGGCTACCTGCTCGACCAGTTCCTGCAGAGCAGCACCAACCAGCGCACCGACCAGTACGGCGGCAGCGTCGAGAATCGCGCGCGTCTGCTGCTGGAAGTGACCGACGCCGCCATCTCGGTGTGGGGCGCCGGCCGCGTCGGCGTGCACCTGGCGCCGCGCGCCGACGCCCACGACATGGGCGACGCCAACCGCGCCGAGACCTTCGGCTACGTCGCCCGCGAACTGGGCAAGCGCGGCATCGCCTTCATCTGCGCCCGCGAGAAGGAGGGTGACGACAGCCTGTCGCCGCAACTGAAGAAGGAATTCGGCGGCGTGTTCATCGCCAACGAGCGCTTCACCAAGGAGCAGGCCAATGCCTGGTTGGCCGAAGGCAAGGCCGATGCCGTGGCGTTCGGCATCCCCTTCATCGCCAACCCGGACCTGCCCGAGCGCCTGCAGAAGGACGCGCCGCTGAACGAGCCGCACCCGGAAACCTTCTACGGCTCCGGCCCGGTCGGCTATATCGACTATCCGCGTCTGTGAGATCGCAGCTAATGCACCTCCCGCAAGCGATATCCCGTGGGAGGGGCTTTAGCCGCGACCAATAAACGAACGCCCCGCATTGCTGGGCGTTCGTTTATCGAGATGGTGGCACTCAGCGCTGATTGATCTGCTGCTGCAGATTCATCACCTGGCTCTGCAGGGTATTGATGTTGCGCGTCATCTGCGCGCGGAAAGCATCGAACTCGGCGGTATTCGGCCCGGCACTGGCGGCCGGGCGGTTGTCCAGCTCGCTGCGCAGCACCAGCAGATCCTGCTCCAGGCTACGGATCAATTGCGCCGGATTGCCCTGCTTCTTCAGCGCATCGATATCGCCACCGAGGGCCTTGATGCGGGTATCGAGCTTGGCCAGTTCAGCCTGGGTCGTCTTGACGTCCGCCAGGGCGGATTTCAGCGCCGCCTGCTCGGTGGAGAGCGCCTGCAGACGCTTGTCGAAATCGGCGTTGGCGCCGATGCCACTCTTGAGCTCCGCCCTCAACTGTTCGATGCGCTTGTCCAGCGCTGCCTGCGCCGTGGCGCTCTGCTGTTGCTGCTTGCCCAGCTCGACCAGGCGATTTTCCAGCTGCTTGACCTGCAGCTTGAGTGCCTCGTTGCCGCTAGTAACGCTGGACTCGGTGGCCACCACCTTGCCGGAAATATCCTGAATTCGTCCGGCCGCCTCCTCGCTGATGCGCGCGAAGCTTTCCTGGGTCGCCACCAGGCGCTGCTCCATCAGGCCGATCTGCTGCAGGCTCCACCAGCTCAGGCCGGCCAGGGCGAAACTCAGCGCGCCAACCAGCGCCCACAGCGGCCCGGTACTGGCGCCCTTGGCCACTGCAGCCTTGCTGCTGGCCACGCGGCTGCTACGCGCAGCGGGCTCCTCACGCGGCTCGGCGAAACCCTCACGGCGCTCCGGAGTCAGGCTGGGCAGATTGTCGAGCTCGTCGTTGGCGTCGTTACGCATGGTCGGACCTATGGTTGGAACGAATGAACGGAAATGCCGCGCAGTATACCGATTCACCATTACACCATCAGCGTCGCGCCAAGCAGGTGCGCGGCGCACCGACGAAGGGCGCGACAGGGCCATCGACTCGCCTGCAGCCCAGCAGTTCCGCAAAACATGAACTGGTACGCACTTTGCTTTTTCTTCCGTCGTGAACGAGCCGATAGCGCGTCGCTCACAAGCCAGCAGGCGGCCTGAGAGTTCTGCAAAGCACGAAGATGTGTCCCTGCCGAAGGATTACGGCTGGCGCGGTTACGGATGGTGAGGAAGGCCTGAACCCGTGACCCTTCAACCAATCGGGAGAAGTGGCAATGGAACTGAACAAAGAAGTACTGGACTGCATGAAAGCGCTGCGTCGCCGTCTACGCGAAGAGCAGGACGTGGACATTCGCCTGAGCCAGCCCAACGCAGTCGGCGCCATGCTCGATGGCAGCCTGAAATCCGACGATGAAGAAACCCGCCGCCTCGGCCAGCGCCTGGCCGAACTGTCCGATCAACCGCAGCGCGCATCGACCACCCCACTGGCCGCCGTCGAGATACCAGTCGGCGCGCCAACCGGCTCGGTACGCATCTATCGCGGCCAACGCATCTACGCCTGAGGTCCCATCTGCGCCTGCCACCAGGTGCAGAACTCATCCAGTGCATCCCACAGACTGGCCCGGGGTTCGTAGCCAAGGTACTCGCGGGCACGGTCGATGTTCAGGGAGAAATCCCTGGCCATCACCGCCACACCAAGGCGAAACAGACTCGGTTCGGGCCGCCCCGGCAGCACCCGACACACGCCTTCGTTGAGCGTCGCCGCGGCGTAGGCCAGCGGGAACGGCACATGCCGCGTCACCGGCGGCAACTCAAGGCGGCGCAGCACGTAATTGACCACGTCCCACAGCGGCACCGGCGCGCCATTACTGATGTTGTACACCTGGCCGAGCGCCGCCCCGCCCACCTGCAGCGAGCTGAGCAAGGCGTCGTTGAGATTGTGCACGTTGGTGAAGTCGACCTTGTTCAGACCATTGCCGATGATCGCCAGGCGACCCTTGCGCTGCATGCCGATCAAGCGCGGGAAGATGCTGGTATCACCCGCGCCGGTGACGAAGCGCGGACGCACGGCGATCACCTCCAGGCCGAACTCCAGCGCGGCGAACACCTGCTGCTCGGCCAGGTACTTGGTCTTGCCGTAGTGATCGGAGAAGCGCTTGGGCACCTGCTCCTCGCGAATATCGACATGGGACTTGCCATCGAAATAGATCGACGGTGAGGACAGATGCACCAGGCGCCGCACCTTCTGCTTGAGGCAGGCATCGACGACATTCTCGGTGACCGTGACGTTGGCCTGATGAAAATGCGCATAGTCGCCCCACACGCCCACCGCGCCCGCGCAGTGCACCACAGCCTCGACATCCCGGCACAGCGCCTGGGCCAGCTCGGCATCCCCCAGATCGCCCTGAACGAACTCGGCGCCGCGCTTGATCAGATGCTGCACGCCCTCGGCACGACGGCCGTTGACCCGCACGTCCAGGCCCTGTTCGAGCGCGAAACGAGCGAAGCGCCCCCCGATGAAGCCACTCGCGCCGGTGACCAGAATCTTCATCGCCATCCCCTACCATTGATTCTTGTAGTCGCCGCACTCTAGCAGCGCCACCGCGGTTGTGCGCTGTCGGCGGAGGCCAGAACGACGCCCCGGCAAGCCTAACCCGCGAACCCTACGTCCCGGGTTGCACCTGCACCAGCGCGCCGCCGGCTGCGCGACGCAGGCGTTCGGTCAGCTCGCTGAGCAATTCGCCGCCATTGCGCCAATGGTGCCAGTACAACGGCACATCGATGAAACGCTCGGGCAGCAGATCCACCAGCCTGCCGCTGGCCAGCTCCTCGCGCACCTGCAGTTCCGGCACCAGGCCCCAGCCCAAACCGCCTTCAGCGAGACGCACGAAGCCTTCGGACGAAGGGCACAGGTGATAGGCAAAAGCACCGGTGACACCGAGGCCTGCCAGATAACGATGCTGCAACTGATCATCCGGGCCATAAACGATGGCCGGCGCACGCACCAGCGCGTCAGCGCTGACGCCAGCGGCAAAATGCCGGGCGATGAAGGCCGGGCTGGCCAGCGCGCGATAGCGCATCGCCCCCAGCGCCAGACTGCGCGCACCCGCCACCGGGCGCTCGGCAGCACATACGCAACCGGCCACTTCGCCCGCGCGCATGCGCTTGAGACCGACCTCCTGATCCTCCACCACCAGTTCCATCAACACCTGCTGAGCGGCACAGAATTCGCCGGTCGCCGCCGCCCACCAGGTCGCCAGGCTGTCGGCGTTGATGGCGATGCGCAGGCGCTCGGGCAAGGCCTGTTCATCCAGCCCCGGCACCTGGCCTTGCAGGTCGCGCTCGAGCAGGCGCACCTGCTGCACGTGGTTGAGCAGACGCCGGCCGATTTCGGTGGGCGCCGGCGGCGTCGCGCGCACCAGCACCGGCTGGCCGACCCGTGCTTCGAGCAACTTGATGCGTTGCGACACCGCCGACTGCGACAGCCCCAACACCTGCGCCGCGCGTTCGAAGCCGGCCTGCTCGACCACCGCGGCCAGCGCGGCGAGAAGCTTGTAGTCGAACAATCGATTTTCCTAATGAGCGATCAGCAATATTGGTTTCTCTTATACATCCAGCCGGAGCAGACTCGCCAGCATTCAACGCCATCAGGAGCCCGTCATGTCTGGCGAAACCAATCTCGCACGCCTGCTGCAGAGCATGACGCCGCAGCTCAATCCCGGTCAGTTCGTGTTCTGCTGCGTCCCGGACGAGCATGACTGCAACGCCCTGCAGCCGGTCGCCAGCATGCGCGAGCCTGAAGGGCTGAGCCTGGTGCTGACGCGCGAAATCGCCGATGCCCATGGTCTGCACTACGACTACGTCGCCGCCTGGATCACCCTTGAGGTGCATTCGTCGCTGGCGGCCGTGGGTCTTACTGCTTCCTTTTCCGCCGCCCTGGCGCAGGCCGGCATCAGCTGCAACGTGGTCGCCGGCTTTCATCACGACCATATCTTCGTGCCCAACGAACGAGCCGAACGGGCGCTGTCCACCCTGCGCGCCCTGTCGGCGGCGTCCATGCCGGAGCCGGCATGATGTGGCAGAGCTACAGCAACGGCCTGCTGGTGGCCATCGGTCTGATCATGGCCATCGGTGCGCAGAACGCCTTCGTCCTGGCACAGAGCCTGCGCCGCGAACATCATTTGCCAGTGGCAGCCCTGTGCATCGTCTGCGATGCCCTGCTGGTGGCCGCTGGCGTGTTCGGCCTGGCCACCCTGCTGGCACAGAGCCCGACCTTGCTGGCCATCGCCCGCTGGGGTGGCGCCGCCTTCCTGATCTGGTATGGCAGCCAGGCGCTACTGCGCGCCGCGCACCCGCAATCGCTGCAGGCGGCCGATAGCGAACCGCGCTCATTGCGCACAGTGATGCTCGCAGCGCTGGCGGTCACCCTGCTCAACCCGCACGTCTATCTGGATACCGTGCTACTGATCGGCTCGCTCGGTGCCCAGCAACCTGAACCCGGCGCCTATGCCGCAGGCGCGGCCAGCGCCTCCTTTCTCTGGTTCAGCACTCTGGCGCTCGGCGCGGCCTGGCTGGCGCCCTGGTTGGCCAAACCCCTGACCTGGCGCCTGATCGACCTGGGCGTTGCGCTGATGATGTTCGCCGTGGCGGCGCAACTGATCGTCGGCGCCTTGTAGAGGCCACCCGCCGACAGAGCCGGGGTTGCACCCTTGACGCCACCACCATGGATGGCGCCAGGGCTGCATTAGGCAACGTCCGTCGGGCCATGGAAATTATTGGTTGCACCTAGTTGCACCGGATATATTCTCAGGTTTACTCTCCTGCAACTTTGGGTTGCACGCCACATCATGGCGGCACCCTTCGAGCCGTAGCAGGCAAGCCCAAGAACCGCTCCGGCCTGTTCCTGGCGTGCATAACCAACAAGTAGGACACCCTCCATGGCTACCACCACTCTTGGCGTAAAACTCGACGATGCCACCCGCGAACGCCTGAAAAAGGCCGCTGCGCAGATCGACCGCACGCCGCACTGGATGATCAAGCAGGCGATCTTCAATTATCTGGAGCAAGTCGAGAGTGGCCTGACGCCCGCCGAGCATGCCGGCCTGGCTGCCGCTGCCGGTGAAGAAGCGCTGGAGTCGCTGACCGAGCAGGGTCTGCAGGTGTTCCTCGATTTCGCCGAGAGCATCCTGCCGCAATCGGTGCTGCGCGCCGCCATCACCAGCGCCTATCGCCGCCCGGAAACCGAAATGGTGCCGATGCTGCTGGAGCA
The DNA here is from genome assembly GCF_029845265.1 of Ectopseudomonas oleovorans. Lineage (NCBI taxonomy): Bacteria > Pseudomonadati > Pseudomonadota > Gammaproteobacteria > Pseudomonadales > Pseudomonadaceae > Ectopseudomonas > Ectopseudomonas oleovorans. The sequence continues at coordinate 45,246 of NZ_JAOCLK010000016.1, read as the reverse complement.
GGCGCGCCTGAACAAGGAGCAGGCCGAGGCCTCGCAGAAACTGGCTCTCGGCATCGCCGAAAAGCTGCGCAACCAGAAGAACGCCAGCGGCCGTCAGGGCCTGGTGCAGGGCCTGCTGCAGGAGTTCTCGCTGTCCTCGCAGGAAGGCGTGGCCCTGATGTGCCTGGCCGAAGCTCTTCTGCGCATCCCCGACAAGGCCACCCGCGACGCGCTGATTCGCGACAAGATCGCCAACGGCAACTGGAGCCAGCACCTCGGCCAGAGCCCGTCGATGTTCGTCAACGCGGCGAGCTGGGGCCTGCTGATCACCGGCAAACTGGTCTCGACCCACACCGAAGCCGGCATGACCTCGGCACTCAACCGCATCATCGGCAAGAGCGGCGAACCGGTCATCCGCAAGGGCGTGGACATGGCCATGCGCCTGATGGGCGAGCAGTTCGTCACCGGCGAAACCATCGCCGAAGCCCTGGCCAACGCCTCCAACTTGGAGGCCAAGGGCTTCCGCTACTCCTATGACATGCTCGGCGAAGCGGCGCTGACCGAGGAAGACGCCAAACGTTACCTGGCCTCCTACGAGCAGGCCATCCACGCTATCGGCAAGGCCTCGCACGGTCGCGGCATCTACGAAGGCCCGGGCATCTCGATCAAGCTGTCCGCCCTGCACCCCCGCTACAGCCGCGCCCAGTACGACCGGGTGATGGACGAGCTGTACCCGACCCTGCTGGGCCTGACTCAACTGGCCAAGCAGTACGACATCGGCCTCAACATCGACGCCGAGGAAGCCGACCGCCTGGAGCTGTCGCTGGATCTGCTCGAGCGCCTGTGCTTCGAGCCGAGCCTGGCCGGCTGGAACGGCATCGGCTTCGTCATCCAGGCTTACCAGAAGCGCTGCCCGTACGTGATCGACTACGTCATCGACCTGGCCAAGCGCAGCCGTCATCGCCTGATGATCCGCCTGGTCAAGGGCGCCTACTGGGACAGCGAGATCAAGCTGGCCCAGGTGGGTGGCCTGGAAGGCTACCCGGTGTACACCCGCAAGCCGTACACCGACCTCTCTTACATCGCCTGCGCACGCAAACTGCTGGCCGCGCCGGAAGCCATCTACCCGCAGTTCGCCACGCACAACGCCCACTCGCTGTCGGCCATCTATCACCTGGCCGGGCAGAACTACTACCCGGGCCAGTACGAGTTCCAGTGCCTGCACGGCATGGGCGAGCCGCTGTACGAGCAGGTGGTCGGCAAGATCGCCGATGGCAAGCTGAACCGCCCGTGCCGCATCTACGCCCCGGTCGGCAGCCATGAAACCCTGCTGGCCTACCTGGTGCGTCGCCTGCTGGAAAACGGCGCCAACACCAGCTTCGTCAACCGCATCGCCGACCACAGCATCTCGCTGAAAGACCTGGTTCTCGACCCGGTGCTGCAGGTCGAGCAGATGGCCGCGCAGGAAGGCACCGTCGGCCTGCCGCACCCGCGCATCCCGCTGCCGCGTGATCTGTACGGCAAGCAGCGGGTCAACTCCGCCGGCCTCGACCTGGCCAACGAACACCGCCTCGGCTCGCTGTCCTCGGCGCTGCTGTCGACCGTCAACCACAGCTACCTGGCCGAGCCGATGCTCGGTTGCGATGGCGCCAATCCGGGCGAGCCGGAGCCGGTGCGCAACCCGGCCGATCATCGCGACCTGGTCGGCCATGTGCGCGAAGCCAGCATCAAGGACGTCGACAGCGCCATTCTCTGCGCCCTGGCCAGTGGGCAGATCTGGCAGTCCACCCTGCCCGCCGAACGCGCCGCCGTGCTGGAACGCGCCGCCGACCTGATGGAAGCCGAGCTGCAACAGCTGATGGGCCTGCTGGTGCGCGAGTCCGGCAAGACCTTCGCCAACGCCATCGCCGAAGTACGCGAGGCGGTGGACTTCCTCCGCTACTACGCCATTCAGGCACGCAGCTTCAGCAACGACAGCCACCGCCCGCTGGGCCCGGTGGTGTGCATCAGCCCGTGGAACTTTCCCCTGGCAATCTTCACCGGCCAGGTCTGCGCCGCACTGGCCGCCGGCAACACCGTGCTGGCCAAGCCGGCCGAACAGACGCCGCTGATCGCCGCCCAGGCCGTGCGCATCCTGCGCGAGGCCGGCGTGCCGGCCGGCGCGGTGCAGTTGCTGCCGGGCCGTGGCGAAACCGTCGGTGCGCGCCTGGTGGGTGACGAGCGCGTACGTGGCGTGCTGTTCACTGGCTCCACCGAGGTGGCCGGCATCCTTGCGCGCAACATAGCCGGGCGCCTGGATGCCCAGGGCCGCACCATTCCGCTGATCGCCGAAACCGGCGGCCTCAACGCCATGATCGTCGACTCCTCGGCGCTGACCGAGCAGGTGGTGATGGACGTGATCGCCTCCGCCTTCGACAGCGCCGGCCAGCGCTGCTCAGCCCTGCGCGTGCTGTGCGTGCAGGACGACGTGGCCGACCGCGTGCTGACCATGCTCAAGGGCGCCATGGCCGAATACACGCTCGGCAACCCCGAGCGCCTGAACACCGACATCGGTCCGGTGATCGACGCCGAAGCCAAGGCCGGTATCGACACGCACATCGCCAAGCTGCGCGAGAAAGGCCGCAAGGTCACTCAACTGGCGCGCGTCAACGCTGACGAGATCAAGCGCGGCACCTTCGTCGTGCCGACCCTGATCGAGCTGGACAGCTTCGACGAGCTCAAGCGCGAGATCTTCGGCCCGGTGCTGCACGTGGTGCGCTACCAGCGCGCGGACCTGGGCAAGCTGCTGCAGCAGATCAACGACAGCGGCTACGGCCTGACCCTCGGCGTGCACACGCGCATCGACGAGACCATCGCCCAGGTGGTCGGCACGGCCAAGGTCGGCAACCTGTATGTGAACCGCAATATGGTCGGCGCCGTGGTCGGCGTGCAGCCGTTCGGCGGTGAAGGCCTGTCCGGTACCGGCCCGAAAGCCGGTGGCCCGCTCTACCTCTATCGTCTGCTCTCGACTCGCCCGCAGGAAGCCGTCGCCCAGTACCTGCAACAGGCCGAGGTGCAGGCCCTGCCGGTTCCGGCCGAACTGGACAAAGTGCGCAGCGCCTTCGCCGAATGGGCAGCCAAGCAGGAGCCGGCCATCGCCGCGCTGTTCGAGCGCTACCGTGCGCTGTCGCAGAGCTACAGCAGCCACACGCTGACCGGCCCGACCGGCGAGCGCAACAGCTACACCCTGCTGCCGCGCGAGCAGGTGCTGAACCTGGCCGACGAGCGCAGCGACCTGCTGGCCCAGTTGGCCGCCACCCTCGCCGTGGGCAGCAAGGCGATCTGGCTGGACAGCCAGCGCGCACTGCATGCCGAACTGCCGAAGGAGGTGCAGAAGCACATCCAGCTGGTGGCCGACTGGAACAGCGTCGACGTGGCGCTGGACGCCATCCTCCATCACGGCGACTCCGACCAGTTGCGCGCAGTCAGCGAGCAGGCGGCGCAGCGCAAGGGCGCCATCGTCGGTGTACACGGCCTGAACAAGGGCGAGACCGACATCGCCCTGGAACGTCTGCTGGTGGAACACGCCCTGAGCGTCAACACTGCGGCGGCTGGCGGTAACGCCAGCCTGATGACCATCGGCTGATCGCAGCCGATAACGGCGTGGAAAGCTGACTGAAAGCTTTCCGCGGCATGCTGTACCCACACGGCGCAACTGCCTGCAGGGGCTACCCGCCCGGCGCCGTGTTCTCTCCTCCTGACCTTAGGGTCTGCGCCAGCCTACCCGGCAGGCGCTTCGGGCGGGGCCAAACGCCCCGTTCGTTCCCTCCCTCCTCGCTATTCCATCTCGCCTGGCCATCATTGCGTAACGAAAAGTTCGGACTATGGTGTCAGTCGGAGCTGCAGTCCTGATGCTCGTCAGGGGCTCGACAACGCTTAAGGAATGGATGTGCGTTGACGAATCCTGACCTATTGATTCAGGTCAGGATGCAGTGCTCGCCAAACGCGCTCAATGCCTATGTCCACTCGTGACACGGAGGTAATTAAGATGTCTGATTCGACGCAAAAACTCCGCCTTGGCGCGCTGATCGCGCTGGTCGTCGGCTCCATGGTCGGCGGCGGTATCTTCTCGCTACCCCAGAACATCGCCGCCAGCGCCAGCGCCGGCGCCACCCTGATCGGCTGGCTGATCACCGGGGTCGGCATGCTGACCCTGGCGTTCGTGTTCCAGACCCTGGCCAACCGCAAGCCCGAACTCGACGGCGGGGTGTACGCCTACGCCAAAGCCGGTTTCGGCGACTACATGGGCTTCTCCTCAGCCTGGGGCTACTGGATCAGCGCCTGGATCGGCAACGTCAGCTACATGGTGCTGCTGTTTTCCACTTTGGGTTACTTCTTCCCGGTGTTCGGCGAAGGCAACACCCTGCCGGCGGTGATCGGCGCCTCGGTGCTGCTCTGGCTGCTGCACTTTCTGGTGCTACGCGGGATCAAGGAAGCGGCCTTTATCAACACCGTGACCACCATCGCCAAGATGCTGCCGCTGGCGCTGTTCATCTGCATCGCCGCCATCGCCTTCAAGCTCGACGTATTCACTGCGGACTTCTGGGGCCGTGGCAACAGCGAACTGGGCAGCGTGATGGATCAGGTGCGCAACATGATGCTGGTCACCGTCTGGGTGTTCATCGGCATCGAAGGCGCGAGCATCTTCTCCGCCCGTGCCGAGAAGCGCAGCGATGTCGGCAAGGCCACGGTGATCGGTTTCGTCGGCGTGCTTCTGCTGCTGGTGCTGGTCAACGTCCTGTCCCAGGGCATCATGACCCAGGCCGAACTGGCCGGGCTGAAAAACCCGTCCATGGCCGGCGTGCTGGAGCAGGTGGTCGGCCCCTGGGGCGCGCAACTGATCTCCATCGGCCTGATCGTCTCGCTGGCAGGCGCCTTGCTGTCGTGGACGCTGCTGTGCGCGGAGATTCTCTTCGCCAGCGCCCGCGACCACACCATGCCCGAGTTCCTGCGCAAGGAGAACGCCAACCACGTCCCGGCCAATGCGCTGTGGCTGTCCAACGGGCTGATCCAGCTGTTCCTGATCATCACCCTGTTCAACGCTTCCACCTACCTCAGCCTGTTGTACCTGGCCACCTCGATGATCCTCGTGCCCTACTTCTGGTCCAGCGCCTACGCGGTATTGCTGGCGGTACGTGGCGAGACCTACGAGAACGCTGGCGGTGAGCGCAACAAGGACTTGCTGATCGCGGCCATCTCCACCCTGTACGCGGTCTGGCTGGTGTATGCCGCTGGCGTGCAGTACCTGCTGCTCTCCGCGCTGCTCTACGCCCCTGGCGCGATTCTCTTCGCCAAGGCCAAGCGCGAGCTGGGTCAACCCATTTTCACCGGCCTCGAAAAACTGATTTTCGTCGCCGTGCTGATCGGTGCCGCCATCGCCGCCTACGGGCTGTATGACGGTTTCCTGAGTCTGTAAGAGAAGGAGTTCGACATGTCCAAGAAGCCCCTCGGCGTTCATTCCGAAGCCGGCAAACTGCACAAGGTGATGGTCTGTTCGCCAGGCCTGGCGCACCTGCGCCTGACCCCAGCCAACTGCGATGAACTGCTGTTCGACGATGTGATCTGGGTATCCCAGGCCAAACGCGACCACTTCGACTTCATGACCAAGATGCGCGAACGCGGCGTCGAAGTGGTGGAGATGCACAACCTGCTCGAAGAGACCGTGCGCGACCCGCAAGCCCTGAAGTGGATTCTCGACCGCAAAATCACCGCCAACAGCGTCGGCCTTGGCCTGCTGACAGAGGTGCGTGATTTCATCGAATCCCTGGAGCCACGGCGCATCGCCGAGTTCCTCATCGGCGGCGTGTCCGGCGCCGACCTGGCCAGGCACAAGGACTCCGAGGCGGCGAAGATGTTCAACGCCTACCTCGGCGAAGCCAGCTTCATCTTCCCGCCGCTGCCCAACACCCAGTTCACCCGCGACACCACCTGCTGGATCTACGGTGGCGTCACCCTCAATCCCATGTACTGGCCAGCACGCCGCCAGGAAACCCTGCTCACCACCGCGATCTACAAATTCCACCCGGACTTCGCCGAGGAACGCTTCGACATCTGGTACGGCGACCCGGATCAGGACCATGGCTCGGCCACCCTGGAAGGCGGCGACGTGATGCCCATTGGCAACGGCACCGTGCTGATCGGCATGGGCGAACGCAGCTCGCACCAGGCCATCGGCCAGGTGGCCCGTGCGCTGTTCGCCAAGGGCGCGGCAGACAAGGTCATCGTTGCCGGCCTAGGCCGCTCCCGCGCCGCCATGCACCTGGACACCGTATTCAGCTTCTGCGACCGCGACCTGGTGACCATCTTCCCGGAAGTGGCCAACAGCATCGTGCCCTTCATTCTGCGTCCGGACGAGAGCCGCCCAGGCGGCATCGACGTACGCCGCGAGGACAAACCCTTCGTCGAGGTGGTCGCCGAATCCCTCAAGCTGAAGAAGCTACGCGTGGTGGAAACCGGTGGCGACGCCTACGAGGCCGAGCGCGAGCAGTGGGACGACGGCAACAACGTGGTCTGCCTGGAGCCGGGTGTGGTGATCGGTTACGACCGTAACACCTACACCAACACCCTGCTGCGCAAGGCCGGCGTCGAGGTCATCACCATCAGCGCCAGCGAACTGGGGCGCGGCCGTGGCGGCGGCCACTGCATGACCTGCCCGATCATCCGCGACCCCATCGACTACTGATCACCCAGCCCACCCCTCTCCCCCGGGAGAGGGGCCGGGGGTGAGGGGCGTCCCTCGCACAGCATTCTCAACGGAGAACGAACCATGGCATTCAATATGCACAACCGCCACCTGCTCAGCCTGATGCACCACAGCACCCGCGAGCTGCGTTACCTGCTCGATCTGTCGCGCGACCTCAAACGCGCGAAGTACAGCGGCACCGAGCAACAGCACCTGACCCGCAAGAACATCGCACTGATCTTCGAGAAGACTTCGACCCGTACCCGCTGCGCCTTCGAGGTGGCGGCCTACGACCAGGGCGCCAACGTCACCTACATCGACCCCAACTCCTCGCAGATCGGCCACAAGGAGTCGATGAAGGACACCGCCCGCGTGCTCGGACGCATGTACGACGCCATTGAGTACCGCGGTTTCAAGCAGGAAATCGTCGAAGAGCTGGCCACCTATGCCGGCGTGCCGGTGTTCAACGGCCTGACCAACGAGTACCACCCGACGCAGATGCTCGCCGACGTGCTGACCATGCGTGAACACAGTGACAAGCCGCTGCACGACATTGCCTACGCCTACCTGGGTGACGCGCGCAACAACATGGGCAACTCGCTGCTGCTGATCGGCGCCAAGCTCGGCATGGACGTGCGCATCGCCGCGCCCAAAGCGCTGTGGCCCAGCGAGAAACACGTCGCCGCCTGCCGAAAATTCGCCGAGGAAAGCGGCGCACGCATCCTGCTCACCGAAGACCCGAAGGAGGCGGTCAAGGGCGTCGACTTCGTCCATACCGACGTCTGGGTATCGATGGGTGAGCCGGTGGAAGCCTGGGGTGAGCGCATCCAGGAGCTGCTGCCCTATCAGGTCAACGCCGAGATCATGAAGGCCGCTGGCAACCCACGGGTGAAGTTCATGCATTGCCTGCCGGCCTTCCACAACAGCGAAACCAAGATCGGCAAGCAGATTGCCGAGCAGTATCCGCACCTGAAGAACGGCATCGAGGTCACCGAAGAGGTCTTCGAGTCACCCTGGAACATCGCCTTCGAGCAGGCGGAAAACCGCATGCACACCATCAAGGCCATTCTGGTGGCGACCCTGGCAGACATCTGAGTATTGCCCTGTAGGAGCCGGCTTGCCGGCGATCCACTGGCAACAGCGTCGCCGGCAAGCCAGCTCCTACGCGAAGTCAGGCGCCCAGGCGCCTCGAACAAGGAGAACACCATGCGACTCGTCATCGCCTTGGGCGGCAACGCCCTGCTTCGTCGCGGCGAAGCCATGACTGCGGAAAATCAACGAGAGAACGTACGTATCGCCTGCGAGCAGATCGCCAAGGTGGCACCCGGTAAAGAGCTGGTGATCGCTCACGGCAACGGCCCGCAAGTCGGCCTGCTGGCCCTGCAGGGTAACGCCTATGATGCGGCTAACCCTTACCCACTGGACGTACTCGGCGCAGAGACCGAAGGCATGATCGGTTACATGATCGAACAGGAGCTGGGCAACCTGCTGCCGTTCGAAGTACCCTTCGCCACCCTGCTCACCCAGGTGGAAGTGGACAGCGCCGACCCGGCATTCAAGAAACCGAGCAAACCCATCGGCCCGCTCTACAGCAAAGAGGAGGCCGAACGCCTGGCCGCCGAAAAAGGCTGGAGTATCGCCCCGGACGGCGACAAGTTCCGCCGCGTGGTGGCCAGCCCGCGCCCGCAGCGCATCTTCGAAATTCGCCCGATCAAATGGCTGCTGGAAAAGGGCAGCGTGGTGATCTGCGCCGGTGGCGGTGGCATCCCGACCATGTACGACGGCAACCAACTGCGCGGCGTCGAAGCGGTGATCGACAAGGACCTGTGCTCGGCGCTGCTGGCCGAACAGCTCAATGCCGACCTGCTGGTGATCGCCACCGATGTCGACGCTGCCTATGTCGACTGGGGCAAACCCACGCAGAAACCCATCGCCGAAGCTCATCCCGACGCCATCGAAACGCTCGGCTTCGCCGCCGGCTCCATGGGTCCGAAAGTGCAGGCCGCCTGCGAGTTCGCCCGCAATACCGGCCGCAGCGCAGTGATCGGTTCGCTGGAAAATATCGAAGCCATCGTCCAGGGTCGTTCAGGCACGCGCATCAGCCTGGACTGCAAGGGCATCGTCTATCGCTGAGAGGGCACGATCATGTTCACCGCCGGTCACCTGCACCGCGACAATAACGACCGCCCCGAGCACATGCGCCTGCTGCCGCCCTTCTCGGTGGACTTCTACTACGAAGTCCGCAAGGACCCGGAGCAGGGGCCGATGCTGCACATGCGCCTGGTCGGCGAGGTGGACGGCAAGCACTTCGAGGAGGAATTCGAACTGCATTGCGACGTCGCCTTCAACTTCGCCAGCGTCGCCACCCGCATCGCCGCCCGCCATGGCCTGCCCCCCAACGCCAGCCCGGTGATGCGCGGCCACGACGAATACGACAAGGTATTCGCCGACATCCGCAGCAAACTCAACGCCCAACCGGGCGAGCCGGTAAATCTCGACCACATCCTATGACGTAGCCCAATGAGATGAAATCCGGGGCTCTCGCTCATTTCCCGGATTGCATTGGGCTGCGCGCTGAAACGGCTATTTATCGTCACTCCCGCGAAGGCGGGCATAACGGTTTTTTCAGATGCGATCGTTCAATTTAAGTAACCGCCTGACGCTCGACCAGCACGACCCCGCGCGCCCTACTAGTTCTCAGGCCTGCATGGTCCAGCCATGCACCCCCATCGCCGTCTGACGCCCTGCCTCCGAGCGGGTCAGGTGCGGATGGCAGGTCAGCGCGACGTCCTCGACCGAGGCGGAGAATTCCATGGCCACGCAATACTCGCCGATCAGTTGACCTACGCTTGGGCCGATCATGTGCACGCCGAGAATCTGGTCGGTATTGGCGTCGGCGAGGATCTTCACGAAACCTTCGGTCTCGTGGTTGATCTTCGCCCGACTGTTGGCGGTGAGCAGCATACGCATGCCGATCAGCACGTCGATGTTCGGCGCCAGCAGCATGCCCAGGGTCACCAGCAGATAGAGGCTCAACCCGGCAAGCAGCACCGGACGGCGCCCGAGCCGCAACTGGCCAAGGCCAAAGGCGCCGACGAACAGCGCCTGGCGGCTAATTATATTTCGACCACAATATGAAACATTGAATACCGAGCATCATATTTATCTGGAGCCTGCATGACCGCCTTATCCAGAGATGCCCGACTCGCCACCTGGATTGCCGAGGAGCAGGCCATTCGCAACCAACTCGCCGCCCCGGGCATCCTCAGCCTGGCGGAGGTGGCCACCATGTCGCCGATGGATTTCTTCGACGGCATCGGCCGCGGCAACCTGCCCTCCCTGCAGATCAACGCAGTGCTCGACTTCACCCCGGTGCAATGGGCCAGCGGCCTGTTCGTCTTCCAGGGCACGCCAGATCAGCGCCACTACAACCCGCTGGGCAGCTTGCATGGCGGCTACATCGCCACACTCCGTGACTCCTGCATGGGTTGCGCCGTGCATACCCTGCTCAAGACGGACCTGGGCTACACCACCGCGGACCTGCGGGTAAGCTACATCCGCGCGCTGCGCAGTGAAGCCGGTCCGGTACGCGCCGAAGGCCGCATCATCCATGTCGGCCGTTCCACCGCGCTGGCCGAAGGCCGACTGTACGATGTCGACGAGCGCCTCTACGCCGTCGCCTCCACCACTTGTCTTATTCTCGACATGAGCGCGCCGCGCCAGAACGGCGATGCAGGTGTAAGATGACAGCCAGCATCTGATAGACGAGAAAGCCCATGCGCTATTCGGAAGACCACAAGGCCAAGACCCACCAACGCATCATCGAGGAGGCGGCCCTGCGCTTTCGCCGCGATGGCGTCGGGGCCACCGGCCTCCAGCCACTGATGAAAGCGCTCGGCCTGACCCATGGCGGTTTCTATGCCCACTTCAAGTCCAAGGACGATCTGGTGGAAAACGCCCTGCGCCATGCGGTGGAGGAACTTTCCCGCAGCACCGAGGCGCTGGCCAAGGATGCCGAGGCACCGCTGCCACGCTTTATCGCCAGCTACCTGTCCAGCGCGCATCGCGCCAACCCCGGCAGTGGCTGCCCGCTGCCGACCATGTCCGCCGAGCTGGGCCAACGTGGCGAGGCCAGCGAAACCACCGACGCCCTGGTGCGCGACCGTCTGGCCATGATCGAGGACAACCTCGGCGGTGACGATGCCGCCGAGCAGAGCGTACTGCTGCTCTCGAGCCTGGTCGGCGCCCTGCTGCTGTCGCGTAGCGTCAAGGACCCGGAGCTGTCCGACCGCCTGCTGAAAACGACCTGTCGCCTGCTGATCGAGCAGGCGCAGGACGCGTAGTGACAAGGCTATGCCTGAGTTAACTGTGCACCCGTAGGAGCGGATTTGTCCGCGAAATTCGCGGCTGAAGCCGCTCCTACAACGTCATTCACGTGCACATAACCAATAACGAGACTGCTTCCGACTCACTTGTAGCGCGCAGCCGCCTGGTTGCGCGACAGGTTCGCCCCCAAGGCAGCGCGGGCAGCGACGAAGGTGTCCCAGTCGGCTGCATTCGGCAGCGAGGGTATGGTCACCAGTTCACCCTGATCGAAGCCGGCCAGCGCAGCATCGACCATCTCGCCCACTTCCATGATCATCGACGGCGGCAGAGCCGACGCATCGGTGCCGCTGCGCTCCCAGATTTCGGTGCGGGTCACGCCTGGCATCAGCGCCTGCAGCTGCACCCCCGAACCACTCAATTCGCTAGCCAGGGTCTGGGTCAGGCTCAGCACATAAGCCTTGGTCGCGCTGTACACGGCGTTGAACATTTCCGGTGCCAGCGCCACCACCGAGCCGAGGTTGATGATGCCGCCACTCCCAGCTGCTGAGAAATTGCCAGCTGCCGCGGCCGCCAGACGGTTGCGCACCAAGTTATGGCCGTTTTTGTCCTTTTGGTCAGAAAAGGGTGCATCGATGGCACTGGAGCGAACCTGAAAATTCCGCGCATCCTTTTGATTTGCAAGGGATATGCACAATCAAGAGAATTGGCACCGTTTTTGCTCTAACAGCACCAGCCTGACCAGACGGACAGGTTTAAAACCGCCGGGAGCGACTTTTGACGTCGGCTCCGCAAGGGCGACCGCCATGAATGGCAGGCAAAAAACCATAACGACACGTCTTAACCACCAGGAGCTTCCATGAATCGCACTCTCTCTTCGCTGGCACTGGCCGGCGGTTTGCTGGCAGGCGGCCAGGCCATTGCCGGTGACCTGATGCAGTGGCAGAACAACAGCCTGACCTACCTCTACGGCCAGGATTTCAAGATCGACCCGGAAATCCAGCAGACCATCACCTTCGAGCACGCGAGCGGCTGGAGCTTCGGTGACCTGTTCCTGTTCGTCGACGTGATCAAGTACAACACCGAGGCCACCAACGGCGCGGGTGACGGCCATACCTTCTATGGCGAATTCAGCCCGCGCTTCTCGCTGGGCAAGATCACCGGTGCCGACTTCTCCTTCGGGCCGATCAAGGACGTGCTGATCGCCACCACCTACGAGTTCGGTGAAGACGACGTCGAGTCCTACCTGATCGGCCCGGCGGTCGACCTGGACATCCCCGGCTTCGATTACTTCCAACTCAATACCTACCTGCGCACCACCGACGGCAGCCGCCCCGGCAGCAACGTCTGGCAGATCACCCCGGTGTGGAGCTACACCATCCCCGTCGGCGAATCGGACATTCTCATCGACGGTTTCATGGACTGGGTGGTGGACAACGACAGCAACCGCCGTGGCGACTACCACGCCAACCTGCACTTCAACCCACAGATCAAGTACGACCTGGGCAAGGCGCTTAAGTGGGGCGAGAAACAGCTCTACGTCGGTATCGAATACGACTACTGGAAGAACAAGTACGGCATCAAGGACGGCGGCGACGTCAGCCAATTCGTTGGCCCGACCGACCAGAACACCGCCAGCCTGCTGGTCAAAGCGCACTTCTGATCATCTGCCCCTGCCTGAATGGCCAAGGTCGCAGCCACTTGCGACCTTCTGCCAATGCCATCGACCAGCCTGGCGTGGTTAGCTGCACGGCATCACCAGACCTTCACCCAAGGATGGACGATGCCACCGCGTATCCTGCTGCTGACCTGCCTTGCCATGCTCGCCTTCGCCGGCAACTCACTGCTATGCCGCCTCGCGCTGCGTGAAACCGACATCGATGCTGCCAGCTTCACGGCGATCCGCCTGCTCGCCGGCGCGCTGACACTCTGGCTGTTGCTCAGGCTGAGGCAGGCCAGACAACCCATCGCCGGTAACTGGCCAGGCGCACTGGCACTGTTCACTTACGCCTCAACGTTTTCCTTCGCCTATCTGCAGCTGGATACCGGCATCGGCGCCCTGCTGCTGTTCGGCTCGGTGCAATTGAGCATGCTGCTCTGGGGCTTGCTACGCGGCGAACGCCTGGGGCTGGGCGCCAGCCTCGGCACGGCGCTGGCGACGGCCGGCCTGCTGGCGCTGCTGCTGCCCGGCGCCAGTGCGCCACCACTGCTGGCGGCCTTGCTGATGCTGCTGGCCGGCATCGCCTGGGGAGCGTACTCGCTGTTTGGGCGTGGCCAGGGTGATGCGCTGGCCGTGACCGCCGGCAACTTCCTGCGTGCAGCCCCCTTGGCCCTGCTGCTGGCGCTGGTGCTGCTGCCACACCTCGACTGGGACGGGCCCGGTCTGTTCTACGCCGTGCTGTCCGGCGCCCTGACCTCCGGCGTTGGCTACGCCATCTGGTACAGCGCCCTGCCCGGACTACGCGCCAGCCAGGCCGCCACGGTGCAACTGAGCGTGCCGATTCTCGCCGCTCTCGGCGGCAGCCTGCTGCTGAGCGAAGCGTTGTCTCTGCGCCTGACCTTGAGCGCCATCGCCGTGCTCGGCGGTATCGCACTGGTGCTGGGCAGCCGGCAACGTGCCGGGAGCTAATGGCGCGCACTGCGGTCTTCTATCCTGAACTCATCAAGTCCAGGGAAGATCGTCATGCCTCGTCTGCTCCGTCTCTGCCTCATCAGCCTGCTCGCAGCCAGCCTGGGCGCCTGCACCAGCCTGAGCAATCGTGATCCGCTACGGGTCGACCTGGTCGGCCTGGAACCTTTGCCCGGTCAGGGCCTGGAAGTGCGTTTCGCGGTCAAACTGCGAGTGCAGAACCCCAATGACAGCGCGGTGAGCTTCAACGGCATGGCGTTGGATCTGGACGTAAACGGCCAACCGCTGGCCAGTGGCGTCAGCGACCAGAGCGGCAGCGTGCCACGCTTCGGCGAGACGGTACTGAGCGTCCCGGTGAGTATTTCGGCGTTTTCAGTGGTGCGTCAGGCCTGGGGCGCGGCCGGCTATCAACCCGGCCAGGAAGCACCCTACGTGCTGCGCGGCAAACTCGCCGATGGCCTGTTCGGCACGCGTCGCTTCAGCGACAGCGGCACCCTGAACTGGCCGCAACCGCCAAGCCCCTACTAATGCAGGGGCCGGCGGCGCGTTTGGCCCGGATCAGGCAGCCTGACGGCTGTTGCGCGAGGCGACTCGGCGGTGACAGGCGTCACCGAAAGCCTGGAAGATCTTCACCGAATCCGGGTTCAGTGCAGCCTGCCATTCCGGGTGCCACTGCACCGCGAACAGGAAGGGCGACAGGCTCGGCGCGTGGATCGCCTCGATCAGACCATCCTCGGCGGTTGCCAGCACCTCCAGCCCCTTACCCAGGTTGCGAATGGCCTGGCCGTGCAGGGAGTTGACCTGAATCTCGTCCTTGCCCATCAGCTCGGCGAACCAGCTACCGGCTACCGGGCGCACGCTGTGGCTGGGCGCGTACTGCACCTCGACCGGGTCATCGGGATTCTCGCGATGGTCGTTGAAACCCGGCTCGGCGTAGACCTTCTGGTAGATGTCGCCACCCAGCGCGACGTTGATTTCCTGCATGCCGCGGCAGATACCGAAGATCGGCAGACCGCGGGCGATGGCGGCACGGATCAAGGGTAGATCGAACAGGTCGCGATCGCGGTCCTGGCCCTTGTTCGGCGTTTCGTTTTCCTGGCCATAGAGCGCCGGGTCGATGTTGCTGCCGGCACCGGTCAAGTACACGCCATCAGCCATGTCCAGGTACTGTTCGAGGTCGTCGATGCCACAGCAGGTGGGCACCAGCACCGGCACACAACCGGAGAACTCGACCAGGGGCTGGATATATTTGTGAGTCATTACCTGATAGTCGTGGCCCTTGCGCTCTTGAGCGCCCATGGACATCAACACGACGGGCTTGCGGAAAGTGTTCTTGCTGGGAGTGCTGCGGATCTTGTTGTCGGACATACGTCACCTTGGGACAGGCCGGGCCTGTCGTTGCTGTGCAGACCGCAGGCCAGCAGAACACTCTGCTGTAGCACCTCCGGCCTGTTTGGCTAACCCCGTGCACCGAGACTCATCCTGAGCCTGAGTGCCGCCTTCCGACGGCGGCTCGAACCGGGTCAACTCCATCCAGAGAGGGGGCTACAGCGACGCTGCCCGCTACCCGGTTCGGCAACGGAATCTGCAACCAGTCTGCCCGAGCCGTAAAATATGTCAAACAAATCTGCTCAAGATTTTCTGGTAAGCCATTTATCGCACAACAAGTGAACACCCATTAAAAGGCGCTCTAAGGGCAATCCGGGCAAACTACCGCCGGAAAACAAGTCCAATATTTAAAACACAAGTCCGCCAGGCCGCTCCGCGCCCTAGAGCGGCGCCTGCGGACAAAACCCTATATAATCTGCGGTTTCTCACCTGCACCGAGGACACCTCTTGACCGCTCTGCCGCCCTGCCCCAAATGCAACTCCGAATACACCTACGAAGACAGCGATCAACTGGTCTGCCCCGAGTGCGCCCATGAGTGGAAAGCCGGCGAGAATGCCGACGGCGCTGATGACGCGCGGGTGATCAAGGATTCGGTTGGCAACCTGCTACAGGACGGCGACACCATCACCGTGATCAAGGACCTCAAGGTCAAAGGCTCATCACTGGTGGTCAAGGTCGGCACCAAGGTGAAGAACATTCGCCTGGTCGACGGCGATCACGACATCGACTGCAAGATCGATGGCATCGGCGCGATGAAGCTCAAGTCCGAGTTCGTACGCAAGGTGTGACGCTACGCCGCCGCTCGCAACGGGCGGCGGCCGGCTCACTGCACCGGCAGGAAATTCAGCAAGAACAGGCTCTGCGCATAGTTGGCGCCCATGCGCCGGTAGCGCTCTTCCAGCACATGGGTGAGCAGATCGAGACGCGCCACCATCTTGCCGAACTCCACGGCGTAGCTGAGGTTGTTGCCCTGTTCGGAGAACTCGTTGGATAACAGCAGCGGGCGGCCTGTGGCATCACGGCGCTGCGACAGCATCCAGCCGGCCTTTTCCAGATTGCGTGCAGCGTTGTGGATGAATTGCGCATTGAAGCTGTCGGTCAGGTAGAACTCGGTGCGGCCGCCGTGAGCCGTCACCAGCATGCTGCCGATGGCATAGGTGAAGGCCGCCACGCGGTCGCCCTGGAATCCCGAGCTAAGTGAGTAATCCAGCGCCGCGACATCACGCCGACCGCCCAGTGTCGGCCAATCCTGATTGTGTTCGATGGCGTACTGGATGGCGCGTTCGGCAGCGGCGGCGTCAGGCAGGGAATTCTTGCGCCACTCGCGCGGGTTACGTTGATACAGCTTGTTCATCAGCCGATACAGGCTGTTGAGGTTGTTGCGCATGGCCAGGGTCGCCATACGGTCGACATCGGTCTGCAGCACCTCGGCGGGCTTGAGCGGGCTGCGGGTATGCACGATGGAGTCGTTGTCCAGGCGCCCTGTGCAACCACCCAACAACAACAGCGCAGCCAACCCCGGCAGCACCAGCCGTTGCCAAAATACCGAGCTGTTGATTGGCCTGCCCTGTGCAGCAGACGCTGGCCTCGCTCCCATGCAGAGGTTCCCTGGCTGGCACGCGCCCCAATGGCGCGCGCAACACTCAGAACCTCAGTAAAGCGCAAAAATTCCACGCTGCCTGTGCCCTGGCGCATAAACCGTGCCGATCAATGCTCGGCACGGCAGAAAAATGCGCCTACTCAGGCTGGATTGGCGGCCCATTGCTCCAGGCGCGTCACGCTTTCGCGGTAGGGCTTGAGACTCTTGGCCAGCAGGATGATCGACATCAACACCGCCAGGGTGGTGACGATCAGCAGCGAGTAGCGCAGCGCGTTGTCGTCGGCGAAGACGAAATCGGTCACCAGTGCCACAGCGGTCGGACCAACGCCCAGGCCGATCAGGGTGATGACGAACAGATAGATGGCCGACGCCTGGCCGCGCATCGAGTTGGGCATGATTTCCTGGATCGCTGCCGGCGCCACGCCGAACGGCATGCTCAGGCAGAACACCGCAGGCGCCAGCAGCATGCTGGCCCAGAAGGCGCTGTCCATCAGCGGGAACAGCACCACCATCGGCAAGGCACCCAGAGCCGCGTAAAGGCCGACACGCATGTTGGCATCGCTGCGCCCGCGCTTGGCCATCCAGTCAGCCAGTCGCCCACCGAAGACGATCCCCAGGCAACCGAATACCGCAACGATACTGCCGTAGACAATGCCGACCTGGCCGGCATCCCAACCGTGGGTACGGATGAAGAAGGTCGGTATCCAGGCGGCGCTACCGTAACCGGCGAAGGCCAAACCGGCGAAGCCGAAGTTGTGCAGCAGCACGGTACGTCGATTGGCACGAATGTAGCGCCCCACTTCACTGAGCGGCACCGCCACCCCAGCACCGACGCCACGCCGAGCAGGCTCCTCGACCGCGAACATCAACAACGTGAAGAGCACGCCGGCACCGCCGAGAATGAGGAAGATGAGCTGCCAGGGACGCACCTCACCCAGCACCGGCAACGTAACGTCGCCCTGCGCCGAGGCGAACTGAATGACCAGGCCACCGACCAGAAAGGCCAGGCCCGAGCCGAGGTAGACGCCCATGGAATAGACGCTGATGGCCGTGGCCCGGCGCTCGGCGGGAAAGCTGTCGGCAATCAGCGAATAGGCTGCCGGCGACAGCGCCGCCTCGCCCACACCCACGCCGATGCGGCACAGCAGAAACTGCCAGTACATCTTGGCCATGCCGCAGGCGGCGGTAGCGGCGCTCCAGAACAGAATGCCGACGGCGATCAACCCGCGCCGACTGCGAGTATCGGCCACCCGCCCCAGCGGAATGCCGCATACGGTGTAGAACAGGGCGAACGACAGGCCCATCAGCAGGCTCATCTGCGTGTCATTGATCGCCAAATCGCGACGAATGGGCTCGACCAGCAAGTTGAGAATCTGCCGATCAACGAAGGACAGGACATACGCCACCATCAGGATGGCAACAGTGGTCCAGGCTCGGGCACTGGAGGGATAGCCGTTATTGTTGTTATGCACGGACGCTCTCCTCGGCACCGCAGAACGCGATACGCGACGGTTGAAAGAAGCGCCAGCTTAGGACGATATAAACGGCAGTGAGTATCGCTCGAAGGTGTTATCAGATCGGCGAATGCTTCATACCCGCCGAGGCGAATGGCTCGGTAGCGAAACTCAATAGTCGCTCAGAGCGTATTGCCCGTCAGTTAAGCGAATCTGTAGGAGCCGGCTTGCCGGCGATGCTTTTTGAGCGGATCGTCAGCAAGCCGGCTCCTACCGTTCTGTCTCTGACCGGCATTGGCCGCAGCGCTGTTTTACCTGAACAGGCGCTCAGATCATCAGTGGCGCCCGCTCGCACAGCACCTTTAACGCCGCCGCCCAGTCGGGATGATCGTTCAGGCAGGGCACCAGCTGCAGGCTCTCGCCACCGGCCTCGACGAACTGCTCGCGGCCACGGTCGCCGATTTCCTCCAGGGTCTCGATGCAGTCGGCGACGAAGGCCGGACACATCACCAGCAGCTTCTTCACGCCCTGTGCAGCCAGCTCGTCGAGACGACTCTCGGTATAGGGCTCGATCCATTTGGCACGCCCCAGACGCGACTGAAAGCTCACCGACCATTGCTCAGGACGCAGGCCCATGCGCTGGGCGAACAGCTCCGCACTGCGCAGGCATTGCGCGCGGTAACAGTTGGCGAGCACCTCGGGCGAAGCGCTGCGGCAGCAATCTTCGCCTTTCAGGCAATGACCGCTGGGGTCGAGCTTGTGCAGGTGGCGCTCCGGCAGGCCGTGAAAGCTCAGCAGCAGGTGGTCGAAATCCTGCTGCAGATAAGGCTTGGCGCTGGCCACTAGGGCGTCGAGGTATTCCGGCTGATCGTAGAACGGCGGCAGAGTGGACAGACGCATGTTCAGGCCGCGCTCGCGCACCACCCGCTTGACCTCTTCGATCACCGTGGTGGTGGTGCTGTCGGCGAACTGCGGATACAGCGGCGCCAGGGTCACGTCACGGATGCCCTGCGCAGCCAGACGCTGCAGAGTCGACTCGATGGAAGGCTCACCATAACGCATGGCCAACTCCACCGGCCCCTGGGTCCAATGAGCCTTCATCGCTTCCTGCAGACGGCGACTGATCACCACCAGCGGCGAACCGTCTTCCCACCAGATCGAGGCGTAGGCGTGCGCCGATGCGGCAGGACGCTTGATCAGAATCAGCGACACCAGCAATCGACGCAGCGGCCAGGGCAGGTCGATCACGTAGGGATCCATCAGGAACTGATTGAGGTAACGGCGGACATCGGCTACTTCGGTGGACGCGGGCGAACCCAGGTTAACCAGCAACAATGCGTGATCGGTCATGCGAAATCCCAGCAGGCTTTTGAAAAACGTTAGCGAGGCAGCCAGTGCAAGGCGCAACGACCATCGGGAGTAACAGCCGAAGGCTGGCCCGAAGGGCGAGCGCCAGCGAGTCAAGACAGGCGAGGAAGCGGAGTTTACGTCTTGTAAATGAGCATTCCGAGCCTGTTTTTAACGCTGCAATGGCAACGCAGGTAGTTTTGCAACTGCCTGCGGTCAGTGATGGCCCAATAGATCGGCTAGTGCCACATCCAGATGGGTAAAACGAAAACTGAAACCCGCCTCCAGCAGGCGCGCCGGCACGGCACGCTGGCCGCCGAGCAGCAACTCGGACATCTCGCCGAGTGCAGCGCGCAGGACGAAGGCCGGCGCCGGGAAAATGGTCGGGCGGCTCAGCGCCTGGCCCAGCGCCTTGCTGAACTCGGCATTGCGCACGGGTAATGGCGCGCAGGCATTATAAGGACCGCGAGCGTCGCCCTGCTGCAAGAGAAAATCGATCAGGCCGATTTGATCGGCGATATGAATCCAGGGCATCCACTGCCGACCATCACCGATGCGCCCACCCAGGCCGAGCTTGAACGGCAGCAACAGGCGTTTGAGCATGCCGCCATCCGGGCTCAGCACCAGGCCGGTGCGCACCAGCACCACGCGAATCCCCAGGTCCTCGGCGCGTTGTGCAGTTTCTTCCCAGGCCCCACACAGCTGCGCGGCGAAATCATCGGTGACCTGCGGCGTATCTTCACTCAGCTCACGTTCACCGCCGTTGCCGTACCACCCCACCGCCGAGCCCGACAACAACAACGCTGGACGCTGTGTACGCCCCTGCAGCCAGGCCAGCAACTGCTCGGTCACCCCGATACGGCTGGACCATAACAGAGCCTTGCGCTTGCTGCTCCAGGGGCGGTCAGCAATGGGCGCGCCGGCCAGATTGATCACCGCGTCCAGTGGTTCTTCACCCAGCTCTTCAAGCCGGGCAATGCCTCGAACATCGGCCCCACAGAGGCGCGCGACCTTGCTTGGCTCACGACTCCAGACAGTCAGGCGGTGGCCCTGTTCGCTCCAGTGCGCGCAGAGCGCTCGTCCGATCAGACCGGTGCCGCCGGTCAGCAGGATATGCATGGCATCGTCCTCGCATGGCAATGGAAGAAACTTCACCTTTAGTCTGGTTCATGACGCGCATACCTGTCGCGTTTGTCCTAAACCTAAAGTAAGGGAGCGCCGCTTTCGGTGACAGCTATACATGAAAACACTCTTGTATAGCTCTTGTCCAAGCCTTAGCCTGTATAGCATTCAGCGCTGACGAGGTAACCATGAACGCACCCATCGCCATCATTGGCACCGGCATCGCAGGGCTATCCGCTGCCCAGGCCCTGCACGCCGCCGGCCAGGATATCGAACTGTTCGACAAGAGCCGTGGTAGCGGCGGGCGCATGGCGAGCAAGCGCAGTGACGCAGGCAGCCTGGATCTTGGCGCACAATACTTCACCGCACGTGACCGCCGCTTCGTCGAGGTGGTGCAGCAATGGCAGGCCCGCGGCTGGGTCGCCGAGTGGCAACCGAGCCTGTACAACGCCCAGGACGGCCAGCTCAGCGCCTCACCTGACGAGCAACTACGCTGGGTCGGCAGCCCGCGTATGAGTGCCATCACCCGTGCCATGCTCGGCGCCCTGCCGGTCAAATTCAGTTGCCGTATCACCGAAGTGTTCCGTGGCGACCGCTACTGGAGCCTGCTCGATGCCGAAGGCAACAGCCACGGCCCTTACAGCCATGTGATCGTTGCTACGCCCGCCCCCCAAGCCAGTGCCCTGTTGGCAGCCGCGCCGAAACTGGCTGGCACCGCAGCGAGCGTGATCATGGACCCGACCTGGGCGGTCGCACTGGGTTTCGACAGCCCCCTGGACACTCGCGTCGAGGGCTGCTTCGTGCAGGACAGCCCGCTCGACTGGCTGGCGCGCAACCCCAGCAAACCTGGCCGCGACACCCGCCTCGACACCTGGGTGCTGCACGCCAGCAGCGTCTGGAGCCGGCAGAATCTCGATCTGCCCAAGGAAGCGGTGATCGAACAACTGCACGGCGCCTTCGCCGAGCTGATCGGTTGCGCCGTGCCGCCGCCGAGCTTCACCCTCGCCCATCGCTGGCTGTATGCACGCCCGGCACAGGCGCATCAGTGGGGGGCACTGGCCGATGCCGATCTGGGCCTGTATGCCTGTGGCGACTGGTGCCTGTCGGGGCGGGTCGAAGGCGCCTGGCTCAGCGGCCAGGATGCTGCGCGTCGCCTGCTTGAGCACCTGCAATGAGCCAACCCAACAACAGGCCTGAAAAACGCCGCCTCAACCCGCGCAAACTGCTGCTGTCGAAATGGACAGCCGCGCAGCCGCAGAACCGCGAGCGTCATTTCCTGGTGACCGAACTGATCCGCGACGAGCAGGACAACATCCTCGGCGTCGAGCTTCAGGCGGTCCTCACACAACGCAGCCAGCAACTCGACTGGCACCAGTTGCAGGACAGCGAACGCTGGCTGCAAGGCTGGCGCTGACCCTCCCGTGATACCCGGCGGCGGCCCCCTCGGCTGGCGCCGATTGCCTGCACAGAAAAACCAATACCAAACCTATACAAAATATTTGACTTGTATAACTGCGCACCTATGATAGACACAAGTTGTACACGAATCACTTCATGTACAAGGTCTAATGAGGTCAGGTTATGCAAGCAAGCAAAGCCAAACTGGGCATCAGCGCCTGCCTGCTGGGCGCCGAAGTCCGCTACAACGGTGGCCACAAACTGTCGCGCCTGTGCAGCCGCAGCCTGACCGAACACTTCGATTTCATCCCGGTCTGTCCCGAAGTCGGCATCGGCATGTCGATCCCTCGGGAGCCGATTCGCCTGGTCGGCGACCCACAAGCGCCGCGCGCCGTCGGCACCGTCGACCGCTCGCGAGACGTCACCGACGCCCTGGCCGCCTACGGCGAACGCATGGCCACTGAACTGCAGGGCATCAGCGGCTACATCTTCATGCAGCAGTCACCGTCCTGCGGCCTGGAGCGGGTCAAGGTGTATCAGGAAGGCGGACGCCCGAGCGAGCCGGGGCGCGGCATCTTCGCTGCGGCCTTATGCGCGCGGCATCCGGATCTGCCGGTGGAAGAAGACGGCCGCCTCAATGATCCGGTGTTGCGCGAGAACTTCATCACCCGCGTCTATGCCCACGCCGAATGGCAGCGTCTGTTGCAGCAAGGCCTGACGCGTCGCGCCCTAATCGCCTTCCACTCGCGCTACAAGTACCTGCTGATGGCCACCGACCCGCTGCGCTACAAGACGCTCGGACGCATGCTCGGCGACCTGAGCCAGCACGATCTGGGTGAGCTGGCGCCGCGCTATTTCAGCGAGCTGATGAGCGCGCTGAAGAAATGCGCCACCCGTGGCACCCACAGCAACGTGCTGCAGCACCTGAGCGGCTATCTCAAGCGTGCGCTCAGCCCCGCCGAGAAGCAGGAAATGCAGCAACTGATTGGCCAATACCGCGACGGCATCGTGCCGCTGGTGGTGCCGCTGACGCTGCTCAAGCACCACTTCCGCCGTCACCCGGATCGCTACATCGCCGAGCAAGCGTATCTGCAGCCGCACCCCGAGCCACTCAGCCTGCGCAATGCGCTGTGATGCCATGACCAGCGAAACCATCGCCGAAGAAGAAACCGGCCACGACTACCGCCAGGCGCTCGACGAGGGCTACCTGCCGATTCGCGAGGTGGCCCGCAGCACCGGCATCAACGCCGTGACCCTGCGCGCCTGGGAACGCCGCTACGGGCTGATCGTGCCCTACCGCACACCCAAGGGACACCGCCTCTACTCACCGGCCAACCTCGCACGCATCAACGCCATTCTCGCCTGGCTGGCTCGCGGCGTTGCCGTCGGCCAGGTCAAGGCGCTGCTCGACCACGAGCAGGTGCCGCAAGCAACCCACAGCGACAACTGGTCACGTCAGCGCAACGAGCTGCTCGGCTGCATCGTCCAGTTCAACGAGCGACGCCTGGATGATCGCTTCAACTCGGCACTGGCGCTCTACCCGGCCAGCACCCTGGTCGAACAACTGCTGTGGCCGCTGCTCGGTGAACTGCGCCAGCGCTGGCAGGGCCAGTTCGGCGCACGTGCCGAGCAGGTGTTCTTCCTCTCCTGGCTGCGCAGCAAGCTGGCCACCCGCATTTACCACTGCAATCGCCAGGTCGGTGGCGCGCCGCTGCTGCTGATCAACCTCGGCGAGGCACCGATGGAACCGGGCCTGTGGCTGTGCGCCTGGCTGGCCAGCGCCAGCGATTGTCCGGTGGAGGTCTTCGATTGGCCGCTGCCGACCAATGAACTGCTGACGGCGCTGGAGCACATCGCCCCGCGCGCCGTGCTGTTGTATGCCGAAGAAGCGCTGGATGGCGCCCTGGTACGCCGCCAGTTACCCCGTCTGGCCGAACAATGCCGGGTGCCGCTGCTGCTCGCCGGCCCCGCCGCTCACATTCACCGCGACTCGCTGACCAGCCTGGAGTCGGCCAGCGACCCGCTCGCCGCGCACGCCTGGCTGTTGCAACAGGGTTTGCTCGGCACCCAAGAGGTAACCCCATGCAGCAACTGATGTGGTTTCGCAGCGACCTGCGCACCCAGGACAACACCGCCCTGAGCCGCGCCATGAGCAGCGGCGCGACCATCGCCCTGTATCTGGTCACGCCCGGCCAGTGGCAGCGCCATGACGACGCCGCGAGCAAGGTGGACTTCTGGCTGCGCAACCTGGCGGAGCTGAGCAAGGCCCTGGCGGCGCTCAATGTGCCGCTGCTGGTACGCCACTGCCACGACTGGAGCGAGGCGCCGCTGCAGGTCGCCGAGGTGTGTCATGAACACGACATCAGCGCCGTGCACGTCAACGAGGAGTACGGCATCAACGAGAGCCTGCGCGATCAGCAGGTCTGCGCCTACCTCGGCCAGCAGGCCATTGCCTGGCACAGCCATCTCGATCAGCTGTTGTTCAAGCCTGGCAGCGTACTGACCCGCTCCGGCGGCTACTTCCAGGTCTACAGCCAGTTCCGCAAGGTGTGCTACGAGCGCCTGCACACGGCCCTGCCGGCATTGATCGCCCCACCGAAGGCGCAAACGCCGCTGGCCATCGGCAGTGAGGCGATACCCGAAACCGCAGAGGGTTTCGCCACACCCAGCGCCAGCCTGCGCCTGCTCTGGCCCGCCGGAGAGGAGGCGGCCCTGCAGCGCCTGCAGCGCTTTAGCGACGAGCAGGTCACCTACTACAAGGACGAACGCGACTTCCCCGCCAAGCCTGGCACCAGCCAGTTGTCAGCCTACCTGGCCGCCGGCGTCGTATCGCCGCGCCAATGCCTACATGCCGCGCTCGCGGCCAATCAGGGCGAGTTCGACAGTGGCAACCCAGGCGTCGTCACCTGGATCAACGAGCTGCTCTGGCGTGAGTTCTACAAGCACACACTGGTCGGCTACCCACGGGTATCGCGCCACCGTGCCTTCCGCCTGGAAACCGAGGCGGTGCCATGGCGCCACGCCCCCGAAGACCTGGCCGCCTGGCAAGAGGGCCGCACCGGCCTGCCGATCATCGATGCGGCCATGCGCCAACTGCTGGAAACCGGCTGGATGCACAACCGCCTGCGCATGATCGTCGCCATGTTCCTGACCAAGAACCTGCTGATCGACTGGCGCGAGGGCGAGCGCTTCTTCATGCGTCACCTGATCGATGGCGATCTGGCGGCGAACAACGGCGGCTGGCAGTGGAGCGCCTCCACTGGCACCGATGCAGCGCCGTACTTCCGCATTTTCAACCCGATCAGCCAGTCGCAGAAGTTCGATCCCGAAGGCCAGTTCATTCGCCAGTGGGTGCCGGAACTGGCCGGCCTGAACAAGCGCGATATTCATGACCCGTCCGCACTGGGCGGCCTGTTCGCGCCCGCCGGTTACCCGCGCCCGATCGTCGATCTGTCGCGCTCGCGTGAACGCGCGTTGGCGGCGTTCAAGAACCTGTCTGCGCGGGAGGTTCCGGCATGAGTGCATTTCTTCACGACTTCGCCGAGCGCTTCGCCGCGCTGAACAAGGACAACCTCGATCTGCTCGGCGAGCTGTACAGCGATGACCTGCTGTTTCGCGACCCGCTGCATGAAGTGCATGGGCTGACAGCGCTGCGCCGCTATTTCGCCGAACTCTACGCCAACGTCGAGGCGCTGCGTTTCGAGTTCCACGGCTTCGATCAGGTCGCCAAAGGTGAGGGCTACCTGCGCTGGACCATGCGTTATCGCCACCCACGCCTACGTGGCGGCGAGGAAATCGCCGTCGAAGGCTGCTCGCACCTGCTCTGGCGTGAGCGCGTTTATCAACACCGTGACTACTTCGATGCTGGCGCACTGCTCTATGAACATCTGCCGGTACTCGGCAGCGTGATCGCCTGGTTGAAGCGGAGGCTGGCATGAAACGCATCTGGCTGACCGGTGCCAGCAGCGGCATCGGCGCTGCCCTGGCCGAAGAACTGCTCAAGGCCGGCCACCAGCTGGCGTTGAGCGCACGCAGCAGTGGCCCGTTGCAAGACTTTGCCACGCGCTATGGCGAGCAGGTACTGGTCGCCCCGGGTGACCTGACCGACGCCGAACAGGTGCGTGCCATTGGCCAGCGCATCGCCCAGCAGTGGGGCGCACTGGATTGCGTGATCCTCAATGCCGGCACCTGCGAATACGTCGAGGTGCGTCAGTTCGAGGCGGCGATGATCGAGCGCGTGGTCAAGGCCAACCTGTTTTCTGCCAGCTACTGCATCGAAACCGCCCTGCCGCTGCTGCGCCAGGGCAACCGCCCGCATCTGGTCGGTGTGGGCAGCTCGGTCACCTTCATGCCGCTGCCGCGTGCCGAGGCCTATGGTGCGTCCAAGGCCGCCATGCGTTACCTGCTGCAGACGCTGCGCATCGATTTGGCCAGCGAAGGCATCGACGTCACCCTGGTCAGCCCCGGTTTCGTCGACACCCCGCTGACGCAGAAGAACGACTTTCCGATGCCCATGCGCTGGCCGGTGGAGCGCGCCGCACGGCACATCGCCGAACGCCTGGACAAGCGCCCACACGAGGTCGCCTTTCCCACTCCCTTCATCGCCGTGCTGAAACTGCTCGGCAGCCTGCCCAGCAGCCTGCAACTGGCCATAGGTCGCCGCCTGGCGCGCAACGAGGACAACGCATGAAAATCGCCATCGTCGGCAGCGGCATCGCCGGCCTGACCTGTGCCTACCTGCTCAATCGCCAGCACGACATTCAGGTGTTCGAAGCCAGCGACTGGATCGGCGGCCACACCCATACCGTCGACGTGCAGGTGGACGGTCGCAGCTACGCCATCGATACCGGTTTCATCGTCTTCAACGACTGGACCTACCCCAACTTCATTCGCCTGCTGGAGCAGATCGGCGTCGGCTTCAAGCCCACCGAAATGAGCTTCTCGGTCAGCGACCCGGCCACCGGCGTGGAGTACAACGGCCACGACCTCAATACCCTGTTCGCCCAACGCAGCAACCTGCTGTCGCCGGCGTTCTGGGGCATGCTGCGCGACATCCTGCGTTTCAATCGCCAGTCGCTGGACGACCTGGCCAACAACCGCATCAGCGCCGACACCACGCTCGGCCAGTACCTCGACAGCAACGGCTATGGCCGCCGCTTCATCGAGCATTACATCGTGCCGATGGGCTCGGCCATCTGGTCGATGTCACTGGCCGACATGCTCGGTTTCCCGCTGCAGTTCTTCGTGCGCTTCTGCAAGAACCACGGCCTGCTCTCGGTCAGCGACCGGCCGACCTGGCAGGTGATCGAAGGCGGCTCGCGCAGCTACGTGGCGCCCTTGACCGCCAGCTTCGCCGAGCGCATTCGCCTCAACTGCCCGGTCAGCCGCGTCGTGCGTGATCAGGATGGCGTCACCCTGCACAGCGCTGCCGGCAGCGAGCGCTTCGACAAGGTGATCTTCGCCTGCCACAGCGACCAGGCCCTGGCCCTGCTCGATCAAGCCAGCGAGAAAGAAAGTGAAATCCTCGGCGCCCTGCCCTACGCCAACAACGACGTGGTGCTGCACACCGACACGCGCCTGCTGCCCAAGCGCAAGCTGGCCTGGGCCAGCTGGAACTATCGCCTGGGCGGGCCGCGTGAACAGATGGCGGCGGTGACCTACGACATGAACATCCTGCAGGGCATCGACAGCGACACCACCTTCTGCGTCAGCCTCAACCAGACGGCCGCCATCGACCCGAGCAAGATCCTCGCACGCTTCCAGTACGCCCACCCGCAGTACAGCCTGGCCGGCACGGCGGCGCAAGCGCGCTGGGAAGAGCTGCTCGGCGCGCAGCACACCTACTATTGCGGCGCCTACTGGGCCAACGGTTTTCATGAAGATGGCGTGGTCAGCGCACTGCGCGTAGCCCGTGCCTTCGGAGAGACGCTCTGATGCACAGCGCCCTGTACAGCGGCTGGGTGCAGCATCGCCGCTTCGCCCCGCGCGCCCATGCCTTTCGCTATCGCATGGGTCTGCTGTACCTCGACCTGAGTGAGCAGGCGCAGCTGTTCGCCCTGTCAAAGCTGGCCGGTTCCGGCCGCTGGGCGCCATTCGCCTTTCGCGAGAGCGACTACCTGCCCGAGTCCACCCGCCAGGGCGTGCCCCTGCATGAGGCGGTGCGCGATCGCGTGGAGCAGGCACTGGGCACACGCCCGCAAGGTCGCATCTGCGTGCTGACGCAGCCGCGCAGCTGGGGCCTGGCGTTCAATCCAGTGAGCATCTTTTACTGCCATGACGCCGACCAGCGACTGATGGCGATTCTCTGTGAAGTCAGCAATACGCCGTGGCGTGAGCGTTATCACTACGTGCTGCCGGCAGAGGGTGAAGGCCGCCATCAAGTCAGCGTGGACAAGGCCTTTCACGTCTCGCCTTTCCTGCCGCGCGAGCTGCAATACCGCATGAGTTTCAGCGCCGTCGGCGAACGCCTTGGCGTGCACATGGCCGACTGGCAAGCCGATACCAAGATGTTCGATGCCAGCCTCAGCCTGCACCGCGAAGCTCTCGACCGCGCCAGCCTGCACCGCTATCTGCTGAGTTTCCCCTGGATGACCGGCAAAACCCTGGCCGCCATCTACTGGCAGGCGATGCGCCTGCTGTTCAAGCGCATCCCGATTTTCGACCACAAGCCCGCGGAAGGCAGCTTCCGTGTAGCCCGCCCGCAAGCGAAGGACATGCCCCATGAAGAGCTCTAGCCTGACCGCAACAAGAAGCCTGGTACGCAGTGGCAACGGCATTGGCGCCGGTCTGTTGCGGCGCGCCGTGATGCGCCAGCTGCAGAACCTGCACCACGGTCTGCTGGTAATTCATGAGGCGGGTGACAGCCTGCACTTCGGTAACCCCCAGGCTCATCTGCGCGCCGAAATCACCGTGCATGACCCTGCGGTCTGGGGTCTGGTGGCGGGCAATGGCTCGATCGGCTCGGGCGAAGCCTACATACATGGCTACTGGAGCACGCCGGACCTGACTGCGGTGATTCGCATCTTCGTCGCCAACCTCGACGTGCTGGACGCCATGGAGGGTGGCCTGGCGCGCCTCGGCCGGCCGCTTATCCAGGGCCTGCACTGGCTCAATCGCAACACCCGCAAGGGCTCGCGCCGCAATATCGCCGCACACTACGACCTGGGCAATGACCTGTTCGAACAATTCCTCGACCCGACCATGATGTATTCGGCAGCCATGTTCGCGAACGAGGACGACAGCCTGGAGCAGGCGCAGCTCAACAAGCTCGAACGCATCTGCCAGAAACTTGCACTGCAGCCTACGGACCACTTGCTGGAGATCGGTACCGGCTGGGGCAGCATGGCCATCTATGCCGCTACTCATTACGGCTGCCGGGTGACCACCACCACCTTGTCGCGCGAGCAGCACGCCCATACCGAGCGACGCATTCGCGAGCTGGGCCTGGAGGATCGCGTCACCCTGCTGCTGGAGGACTACCGCGACCTCGATGGCCAGTACGACAAGCTGGTCTCCATCGAGATGATCGAAGCCGTCGGCCATCGCTTCCTGCCCACCTACTTCGAGCAGTGCGCGCGCCTGCTCAAGCCCGACGGGCTGATGCTGCTACAGGCCATCACCATCCGTGATCAACGCTACGAGCAGGCCTGCAAGTCGGTGGACTTCATCCAGCGCTACATCTTCCCCGGCGGCGCCCTGCCCTCGGTGCAGAAGATGCTCGACGTGGTCACCCGGCATACCGACTTCAACCTGCATCACATGGAAGATTTCGGCCTGCACTACGCGCGTACCCTGCGTCTGTGGCACGACAACCTGCGTCACGCGCGGCAGTGCCTGGAGCAGTTGGGCTACGACGATTACTTCTATCGCCTGTGGGAGTTCTACCTCTGCTATTGCGAAGGCGGCTTCCTCGAACGCACCATTGGCACCGCGCAATTGCTGCTGGCCAAACCGGCCGCACGCCCTGCGCCTCTGTTAGGAAACTTCGATGCCTAAGCTGATCGCCAATGCCCTCCTGTTCCAGCTCGGCTGGCTGGTCTGCGTCTTTGCTGGCGACAGCCCCTGGCTGCTGGTGGTGGCAGTGATCATTGGCGTGCACCTGCTGTGGGTCAGCAGTTGGGCGGCCGAAGGCAAGCTGCTGCTCAGCGTGTTTCTCGCCGGCAGCGCGCTGGACAGTTTTCTGCTCAACCTCGGCGTATTCGATTTCGGCGAGGAGCGCCAGCTGATCCCCCTGTGGCTGGCCCTGCTCTGGCTGCTACTGGCCAGCACGCTCAATCACTGTCTGGCCTGGACTGCCCAGCCCTGGTGGCGAGCCAGCCTGCTCGGCGCGGTTGCCGCACCGCTGTCCTACTACGGCGGCGCCAAGATCGCCGGCGTCACCCTGCCACTGGGTACCTGGCCAACCCTGGCCATTCTGGCGCTGGTCTGGGCCATGGTGATGCCGGTGCTGCACGGCTTCGCCAAACTCTATCGTGCGCAATACGAGCAGAGCCTGCGCAGCCGCCGCTCGGCCTAGCCGATAGCCTCCGTAGGAGCGGCGCCTCGCCGCAAACCACTTCGGCTCGGGTTCGAAAAGCTTCGCCCCGGGGCGGGGCTCCTACGAAAAGCACAAATGCCCGCATGTGTAGGAGCGGCGCCCCGCCGCGAACCAGGCGGCGCGGCCCCAAAACGCTTCGCCCCGAGGCGGGGCTCCTACGAAAAGCACAAATGCCCGCATGCGTAGGAGCGGCGCCGCGCCGCGAACCAGGCGGCGCGGCCCCAAAACGCTTCGCCCCGAGGCGGGGCTCCTACGAAAAGCCCCGCGTATCCACTGCATGGCGTACACTGCCGCGCCATGAGCCAGACCATCCCCCATACCCAACTGCCAACCGAACCCGAGATCAGTTGCAGCACTTGCGCGGCTTGCTGCTGCCAGCTGGAAGTGATGCTGTTCGGCGATAACGACGTGCCGCAGCATTTGATCGATACCGACCAGTGGGGCAGCGAAGTGATGCGTCGCCTGGACGACAACTGGTGCGCAGCGCTGGACCGCAACAGCATGCGCTGCACCATCTACGAGGTGCGCCCACTGATCTGCCGGGAGTTCGAGCTGGGTGCGGCCGAATGCCTGGAAGAGCGCCGGGGCATCGCTCAGGCCTATCGCTAGCGGAGCGCACCGCGCACAGGCCAGAGGCACAATGAAAAAGACCGGGGCTTGCCTAATGCCAGTCAGTTAAGCGCTACAGCTTGACCTTCTGCGCGCTGAATCGGGTAGGAGGCGGGGTCACCCCCGCCGTCCTCCCACACCACCGTACGTACGGTTCCGTATACGGCGGTTCCTGCCTACTGACAAACAGCATCAGCGAGCTTGGTTCCGTTGATGTGTCGCCTGCGGTAGCTAAGCGCCCAGACCGGCCCTCGGAGTTTCCGACTCCTACCTCCTGATGGTCTCGACCACCGCTGTTCACGGCGTTTCTGCTTTACGCGCCAACAGAGAGCACACCTGACTATCCACTCATGACAGGTTCAGCCCTTCATCGCTCCGGTTCCGAGCAACTACTACGGCCTCTGCTGACTTCTGTTCGCCCATCCCGTCACCTCTCGGGGCCGGTAGCACATGGCAGGCCAAACAGATCTCCCAGGGTAATTCGCGCGACCTTCCTGCTTATGCCTGTCGGATTTACGTCGTAGCGTTCCGTGCAAGTATCGGGCTTTGGCAATCGTTGCTACCTCACCCCGCTACGCCGCCTCTATCCGCTTCCTGTTCGTCAGGCCAGCATTTTGCCTCGGGCTTCCTTCAGATTCGCAGTCGCCCGCGACACCCTTGCCTCTGGCTAACACTTCCCCTTGCCGGGTGTGTAGA
The DNA here is from genome assembly GCF_029845265.1 of Ectopseudomonas oleovorans. Lineage (NCBI taxonomy): Bacteria > Pseudomonadati > Pseudomonadota > Gammaproteobacteria > Pseudomonadales > Pseudomonadaceae > Ectopseudomonas > Ectopseudomonas oleovorans. The sequence continues at coordinate 13,442 of NZ_JAOCLK010000016.1, read as the reverse complement.
GGACTTTCACCTCCAAGTCGTCCAGTCCACCACCACAGTGAACCGAACAGCGCCAGTCACGGCGCTACGCGCCATGCCTGGCGCACAATAAAAATGCCAGTCAGCTTAACTGACTGGCATTAGGGGCTTGCCCGGTCTTTTTATTCAGAAGCTCATGCGGTAATGCACGGTGTAGGCTTCCGCGCCGTCATTGGGGTTCTTCAGGCCCGCGTTGGAATAGTGAATGGCACGCAGACCAATCTCCTGCCCCGCGAAACGCAGGCCGACGCCGATACGGTCTTCGAACTGAAACGACGAGCCCAGATCGTTGCTCTCAAGCTCGGTGCTGGAGAACGCCGCAACGCCGATGCCGGCTTCGATGTACGGACGCACGTTCTGCCCGGCGAACTCGTAAACGAATACCGGCGCGAAAGAAACGCTGTGGTTACTCGCCGTGTCATCGCCATCCCAGTAGGTGTAACCCAGGTCCCAGTAACCAGTCAGACGTCCATAGCTGCTCTCCAGCCAGCTGTGGTTCCAGTCCCACTGCGCGCCCAAGCGATAAACCATGGTGGAGTCGCCACTCTGACCAATAGCCGCGGTTACGTCCGCAGCCTGCGCAGCACCCATGATTCCAAACGTCAGGGCCGTAGCTGCGGCAAAGGCATATAACTTCTTCATGAGTCATTCCTTGTATAGCGGGAAGTTTTTATCAGGCTCGTTACAAAAATATAGAAGTATTCGATATCAGAGAAAGCCCAAACCGAAAAAAATTCACTATATCGAAAGCACTTCGGCCGTTTCACTCAACAAAATCGGCAATACTCGGCAAAGTTGCGCAGTGTTTCCGCTGCTCCAGTAGCGAGTGGCCCGAGTGGGCGCAGTTGCCAGCATGTCGTGCTGAGTGAGCAAACGCTGCAGCTGCCGCGCCACTGCCGCGCCGGTATCGATGAGGGTCACCGAAGGTGGCACCAGCTCGACCAGCAGCGGACGCAGGAAGGGATAGTGGGTGCAGCCGAGAATCAGCGTGTCACAGCCCTCGGCCAACAGCGGCGCCACATAACCTTGCAGCAGTTCGCGCGTGGCCGGTGCCTGCAGCTCGCCGGCCTCGATGCATTCCACCAACCCCGGACAGGGCTGGGTGATCACCCGCACATCATTGGCGAAGCGATCGAGCAGTGCAGCGAACCTGGCGCTCTTGAGCGTACCGGTGGTTGCCAGCACACCGACCACGCCACTGCGGGTCGCCGCCGCCGCCGGTTTTACCGCCGGCTCCATGCCGACGATGGGCAAATCCGCATAACGCTCGCGCAGCTCGGCGGCAGCTGCGGCCGTGGCGGTATTGCAGGCCAGCACCAGGGCCTTGGCACCCTGCGCCAGCAGGTGCTCGGTGATTAGCACGCAGCGTTCGCGAATGTATTCCGGGCTTTTCTCGCCGTAAGGCACGTGGCCGCTGTCAGCGACGTAAAGCAGCGACTCGTTGGGTAGTAGCTGACGAATCTCGCGCAGCACCGACAGGCCGCCGACGCCGGAGTCGAAAACGCCAATCGGCGCCTGCGACTGATTCATTTCAAATCATCCCCACGGCTACGCAGCCTATCCTTAGCAGGCCGTTGAAAAACTACCTGCGTTGGCAATACTGCGTTAAAAACGGCCTCAAAATGCTCATTTACAACACGTAAACTGCGCTTTTTCGGCCGTTTTTGCCTTGTCTTGCCTGCCTCGCCTACGTTTTTCAACGGCCTGTTAGCGCCCACCGCACACCTCGCAAGCCGGGTCGCGCTTGACCCGCAGTTCGCGAAAGCGCGTGCCCAGCGCATCGATCAGCAGCAAGCGACCCACCAGCGGCTCACCGAAACCGGCCAGCAGCTTGAGCGCCTCCAGTGCCTGCAGGCTACCGACCAGCCCCACCAGCGGGCCGACCACGCCGGCTTCGCTGCAGGTCAGCTCGGCCTCGCTGCCGTGGCCATACAGGCAGTGATAACAAGGGCTGGCGGCGTTGCGCGGATCGAACACCGAGAGCTGGCCTTCCAGGCGGATCGCCGCCCCGGAGACCAGCGGCTTGCCCGCCGCGACGCAGGCAGCATTGACCGCCTCGCGGGTGGAGAAATTGTCCGAGCAGTCCAGCACCAGGTCGACGGAGCTCACGGCGGCGGCCAGCGAGTCGACGTCCAACGCCTGCCGATGCGGCACCAGTGTGATCTGCGGATTGATCGCCCCCAGCCGCGCCATGGCCGAATCCACCTTAGCCTGGCCGATGCTGGCGGTGTCGTGGGCGATCTGCCGCTGCAGGTTGGTCAGGTCCACCGTATCGAAGTCCGCCAGGTGCAACTCACCGACGCCAGCGGCCGCCAGATACAGCGCCACCGGCGAGCCCAGCCCGCCCATACCGACGATCAATACACGGCCCTGTTTAAGGCGCAGCTGGCCTTGCACATCAATCTGTTTCAGCAGGATCTGCCGGCTGTAACGCAGCAGCTCATCATCGCTCAGCATCTGATCACTCACGGTCGAAACGTCCCAAACTGATGCGCTCATGACCACCCAGGTCACGCCGACTATTGACCGCGACGAAGCCGCCCTCGCTGAGCAAGCTGCGCACGGCCTCGGCCTGATCGAAGCCATGCTCCAGCAGCAGCCAGCCACCGGACAGCAGGTGCTGCGGCGCGGCCTGGATGATCACACGAATATCGTTCAGCCCGTCGCTGCCGGCGATCAGAGCGCTGCTCGGTTCGAAACGCACATCACCCTGTTCGAGATGCTGGTCGTCAGCGCGGATATAGGGTGGGTTGCTCAGGATCAGGCCATAACGCTGTCCGCTCAGTGCAGAGAACCAGTGGCTATGCAAGAACGCTGCGTTACCCAGTTGCAGGCGCTGACGGTTGCGCTCAGCCAGGGCCACGGCGTCCTCGACGCGATCCACGCCGGTCACCTGCCAGGCCGGACGCTCGCTGGCCAGGGCCAGGGCGATGGCGCCGGTGCCGGTGCCCAGATCGAGTACAGCCAGCGGCGTGGCCGGCAGCAGTTCGAGCGCGGTTTCCACCAGCAGTTCGGTGTCCGGACGTGGAATCAGGGTATGTGGCGCCACTTCCAGATCGAGGCTCCAGAAGCCCTGATGACCGAGGATATAAGCGACTGGCTCGCCCTGACGACGGCGTTGCAGGTGGTTCTGAAACAGGGCCAGTTGCTCGTCATCCAGCTCGCGCTCCGGCCAGGTACGCAGGTAACTGCGCGGCTTGTTCAGCGCGGCCGCCAACAGCAGCTCGGCGTCCAGCCGCGGCGTGGGCGAGTCGGGCAGGTCGGCGCTGTTAAGCAGGGATTCAATGGTGGCCATGTCGTTCTCGTAGCGGCGCCAGCCATGCGCACCGCTGCACTTAATCGCCCAACGCCGCCAACTGGTCGGCCTGGTACTCGGCCAGCAGCGGCTCGATGATGGCGTCGACGCCGCCTGCGATCACGTCGTTCAGCGAATACAGGGTCAGGTTAATGCGGTGGTCGGTCACCCGGCCCTGCGGGAAGTTGTAGGTGCGGATGCGCTCGGAGCGGTCGCCCGAGCCCACCAGCAGCTTGCGCGTTTCGGAGATTTCCTTGTGCGCCGCCGCTTCCTGCTGGTCCTGCAGCTTGGCCGCCAACCAGGCCATGGCCTTGGCGCGGTTCTTGTGCTGCGAGCGTTCTTCCTGACATTCCACCACGGTGCCGGTGGGAATGTGGGTGATGCGGATCGCCGAGTCGGTGGTGTTGACGTGCTGGCCACCGGCGCCGGATGAGCGGTAGGTGTCTACGCGCAAATCGGCCGGGTTGATCTCGATGGCCGCCTGCTCGTCCGGCTCCGGCAATACCGCCACAGTGCAGGCGGAGGTGTGGATGCGGCCCTGGGATTCGGTTTCTGGCACGCGCTGCACGCGATGAGCACCGGACTCGAACTTGAGCTTGGCGTAGACGTTGTCGCCCTCGACACGGGCGATCACTTCCTTGAAACCGCCGTGCTCGCCTTCGTTGGCCGACAGCACCTCGACGCGCCAACCCTGCCTCTCGGCATAGCGCGAGTACATGCGGAACAGGTCGCCGGAGAAGATCGCCGCCTCGTCACCGCCGGTGCCGGCGCGGATTTCCAGATAGACGTTGCGGCCGTCGTTGGGGTCTTTCGGCAGCAGCATGCGCTGCAGCTTGTCTTCCAGGGTGACCAGCGCTTCCTTGGCCTGGGCCACTTCCTCTTCGGCCATCTCGCGCATGTCCGCGTCGCTGTCCTTGAGCAGCGCCTGAGCGCCTTCGAGGTCGCTCTGTACCTTGCGCAGCTCGCGGAAGGTGGCAATCACCGGCTCGATCTCGGCGTATTCCTTGGAATAGGCGCGAAACTGCGTCTGCTTGGAAATCACCTCGGCATCGCCGAGCAGCGCCGTCAGTTCCTCGAAGCGGTCGCTGAGGTTGTCCAGCTTGTTCAACAGTGAAGCTTTCATTGCAGACCTTTGTCCTGCGGCGCGCTCTCGTCGAGAGCGAACAATTCCTGGGCCAGGCTGAGCGCATCGACGCGCCCCTCGGCGGTGAGTTTCTTCATGCGTACGCTGGGTGCGTGCAGCAGCTTGTTGGTCAGGCCACGGGCCAGTTGCGCCAGCACATCTTCGGGATTGCTGCCATTGACCAGCATGCGCTGCGCCTTGGCCAGTTCCTCGTCGCGCAGACGCTCGGCCTGCTGGCGATAGGCCTTGAGCACATCGACTGCGGCCAGCTCGCGCAGGCGCAGCATGAAATCGTCGGTACCGGCTGCCACCAGCTCCTCGGCTGCCTGCGCCGCGCCCTGGCGGCTCTTGAGGTTTTCCTCGATGACCTCGTGCAGGTCGTCGACGGTATAGAGGTAAACGTCGTCCAGCTCGCCCACCTGTGGCTCGATATCACGCGGCACGGCGATGTCGACCATGAAGATCGGCTTGTGCCTGCGTTTTTTCAGCGCGCTTTCCACCGCCCCCTTGCCGAGAATCGGCAACTGGCTGGCGGTGGAGCTGATGACGATATCGCTGTGCGCCAGCTCATCGGGGATGTCCGACAGCAGCACCGCATGCGCGCCGAACTGCTCGGCCAACTGGCTGGCGCGCTCCAGGGTGCGGTTAGCGACGACGATGCGCTTGATGCCCTGATCATGCAGGTGGCGGGCGACCAGGCTGATGGTTTCGCCGGCGCCGATCAGCAGCGCCTGGCTGCGGTGCAGGTCGGCGAAGATCTGCTTGGCCAGGCTCACGGCAGCGAAGGCCACGGACACCGGGTTTTCACCGATGGCAGTGTCGGTGCGCACGGTCTTGGCGGTGCTGAAGGTGGCCTGGAACAGGCGCCCGAGCAATGGCCCGACGGTGCCGGCCTCACGCGCCACGGCGTAGGCGGACTTGAGCTGGCCGAGAATCTGCGGCTCGCCCAGCACCATCGAGTCAAGCCCGCAGGCGACGCGCATCATGTGCCGAACCGCGTCCTCCTCGCTGTACACGTAGGCGCAGGCGCGCAATTCGTCGACACTCAGGCGATGATAGTCGGCCAGCCACTGCAGCACTTCATCGCTGCTCAGTTGATCTTGCTCCAGGTACAACTCGCTGCGGTTGCAGGTAGAGAGGATCGCTGCCTCGCGGCTGGGTGTCAGCCGACACAGCTGCTGCAACGCCTCGACCAGTTGCTCCGGGGTGAAAGCAACGCGCTCGCGCACCTCTACCGAGGCGGTCTTGTGGTTGATACCGAGGGCGATAAAGGCCATGCAGGGTCGCTGAGGGGCAATACGGGAGCCGGCAATTGTCCTACTTCGCCCCCGAGAGAACAACTCCCGCGACCTATTGTCCCAATAGACAGTTCGCCGCATCGTCCTGGCCAGTGGGCTTGCTCCAAGGCTTGTGTCATGATGCCGCGAACGTCGCAGGGCACGCGCCAGCACGGCCCCGCCCCGGAATAACGCACGACAAGGCACTATGAACAGACCCCTCGCGTTGCTCACTGCATTCGCCTTCCTCAGCGGCTGCCAAACCTTCGCCCCCAGCGAGCCGGACGGTACGCCGCCGGTACAGGAAGCCGATCAGACCACCCAGCTGGAACCGAGCGAATACGGCTCGTTCAGCGAGGAAACCCTGTTCGCCCTGCTCACTGCCGAGCTGGCCGGGCAGCGCAATCGCTTCGACATCGCCCTCAGCAACTACGTGCAGCAGGCCAACGCCACTGGCGATGCCGGTGTTGCCGAACGCGCCTTCCGTATTGCCGAGTACCTCGGCGCCGAACAGGCCGCGCTCGACAGCGCACTGATCTGGGCCAGGAGCGCGCCAAGCAACATCGACGCCCAACGCGCCGCCGCCGTGCAGCTGGCCCGCGCTGGCCGTTACGACGAATCCATGACCTATATGGAGCAGGTGCTGCAGCGCCAGGGCGATACCCACTTCGACTTCCTCGCCCTGTCCGCCGCAGAAACCGACCCGGATACCCGCGCCGGCCTGCTGCAGGGCTTCGATCGCCTGCTGAGCAAGAACCCGGACAACAGCCAGCTGCTGTTCGGCAAGGCCATCCTCCTGCAACAGGACGGCCGCGCCGAAGAGGCACTGAAGCTGCTCGAAGACAGCGCGGCGAGCAGCAACGAGGTATCGCCGATCCTGCTGCGCGCCCGCCTGCTGCAGAGCCTCGGCCGTGGCAAAGAGGCCATGCCGATCCTGCAGAAAGGCATCCGCAACAACCCCGACGACAAACGCCTGCGCCTGACCTATGCGCGCCTGCTGGTCGAGCAGGATCGCCTCGACGACGCCAAGGGCGAGTTCGCCAAGCTGGTGCAGGAAAACCCCAACGACGACGACCTGCGTTTCTCCCTGGCGCTGGTGTGCCTGGAAGCTGAAGCCTGGGAAGAAGCCATCGTCTACCTCGAAGAGCTGGTCGAACGCCGCAGCCATGTCGATGCCGCGCACTACAACCTCGGCCGCGCTTACGAAGCGCTGAGCGACAACGACAGAGCTCTGCAGGAATACGCCCTGGTCGGCCCGAGCAACGACTATCTGCCGGCCCAGCAACGCCAGGCCGAACTGCTGTTCGCCCAACAGCGCAATGAAGAAGCCAGCGCACGCCTGGCCCAGGCACGCAGCGCACAGCCCGATTACGCCATCCAGCTGTACCTGATCGAAGCCGAAGGCCTGAGCAATCACCGCCAGGTCGAGGCGGCCTGGAAGGTGATCAACGAAGGGCTGGAACAGTACCCCAACGACCTGAACCTGCTTTATACCCGCGCCATGCTCGCGGAAAAGCGCGATGACCTGACCCAGCTGGAAACCGACCTACGCTATATCATCCAGCGCGAGCCGGAACACGCCATGGCGCTCAACGCCCTCGGCTACACCCTGGCCGACCGCACCACGCGCTATGAAGAAGCGCGCGAGCTGATCGAGAAAGCGCACCAGCTCAACCCGGACGACCCGGCGATTCTCGACAGCCTCGGCTGGGTCAACTATCGCCAGGGCAACCTCGACGAGGCCGAGCGCCTGCTGCGCCAGGCCCTGGAGAAATTCCCCGACCACGAAGTGGCCGCCCACCTCGGCGAAGTGCTCTGGGCCCAAGGCAAGCAGCGCGACGCCCGACGCGTCTGGCGCGACGCCCTCAGCGCAACGCCCGACAGCCCCATTCTGCGTGACACGCTGTTGCGCCTGACCGGTTCCGAGACTCTTTGATGCTTCGTCACCTACTCGTATTCAGCCTTATCGCCCTGCTCGCCGGCTGCGCCGGCCTCACCTCGCACGAAGCGCTGGAAGGCCAGGGCGACCCGGCCCAGTGGAAAGCCCACAAAGAGCAGATCACTCAGCTCGACGGCTGGCAGATCAACGGCAAGATCGGCATCCGCGCCCCGCAGGATTCCGGTAGCGCCACCCTGTTCTGGCTGCAGCGCCAGGATTACTACGACATTCGCCTGTCCGGCCCGCTGGGTGGCGGCGCCGCCCGCCTGACCGGCCGCCCGGGCGACATCCTGCTGGAAGTATCCAACCGCGGTCGTTTCCGCGCCGAATCGCCGGAAGCCCTGCTGCAAGAGCAACTGCGCCTGGACCTGCCAGTGTCCAACCTGCTCTGGTGGATTCGCGGCCTGCCCGCCCCGGAAAGCCGCAGCCGCATTACACTCGATGAGCAAAGCCACCTGGCGCAGCTGGAACAGGACGGCTGGCAGGTCGAATACCAGCGCTACACCGAGCAGAACGGCTACGCCCTGCCGGAGCGCCTGAAGCTCTACGGCCAGGACCTGGAAGTGACCCTGGTGATCAAGGACTGGCAGCCGCGTCAGTTGGGGCAGTAAGCGACCACATTCTCTGTGGGAGGGGCTTCAGCCGCGACAGCTTGCCCAGCGCCGCCCATAGCACGCAGCCGCGTGGATAGGCCACGCGGCCTGCTACTTCCGCGAACCACTTCCTCTCCCATTTATGGGAGAGGGCCGGGGAGAGGGTGATTTGCCGCCCCTCTCCCCCGCCCCTAACACGACTCTTCAGCGCACTCCATGACCAACACCGCCATCCCCAGCCACGCCGAACTGATCCTGCCCGCCCCCGCCAAGCTCAACCTGATGCTGCATATCCTCGGCCGCCGCGCCGACGGCTATCACGAGCTGCAGACCCTGTTTCAGTTTCTCGACCACGGCGACGAACTCGGCTTCAGCGTTCGCCAGGATGGCGAAATCCGCCTGCACACGCCCATCGAAGGCGTACCGCATGACAGCAACCTGATCGTGCGTGCGGCCAAAAGGTTGCAGGCAGCCAGCGGCACCCTACTGGGCGCCGATATCTGGCTGGACAAACGCCTGCCCATGGGCGGCGGCATCGGCGGCGGCAGCTCGGATGCCGCCACTACCCTGCTCGGCCTCGACCACCTGTGGAGCACCCAACTGGGCGAAGATCGTCTGGCCGAACTGGGCCTGGCCCTCGGCGCCGACGTGCCGGTATTCGTGCGCGGCCACGCCGCCTTCGCCGAGGGCGTTGGCGAGCGCCTGACCCCCGTAAAACTGGACGAACCCTGGTTCCTCGTCGCCGTACCGCAAGTCTTTGTAAGCACAGCAGAAGTTTTCGGCTCGCCCGAGTTGACACGGGATACGCCGCCCATTAAAGTTCGCAGCCTTCTTGCGGGGGGTGGTCGAAACGACTGCCAGCCGGTCGTAGAGAAGCGTTACCCTGAAGTTCGTAACGCTTTGATCTTGTTGAACAAATTTGTTTCAGCTAGATTGACCGGCACTGGAGCTTGCATATTTGGGAGCTTCCCAAATCGGGACGATGCTGATAAAGTCGCCCGCCAACTTCCAGGCACTCTGCCGAGTTTTGTCGCTCAAGGTCGCAACATTTCGATGCTGCACCGCAAGCTCCAAGCATTGGCCAAGAAGTGAATGCTCAGCATTCGGTTATACGATACAGGGGCGTCGCCAAGCGGTAAGGCACCAGGTTTTGATCCTGGCATGCGTTGGTTCGAATCCAGCCGCCCCTGCCATAACCTCCCTCGGGAGGCATCGAGAACCGAGTCAAAAAGCATTCAACACAGAATATAGGGGCGTCGCCAAGCGGTAAGGCACCAGGTTTTGATCCTGGCATGCGTTGGTTCGAATCCAGCCGCCCCTGCCATTTTCCATACCCATCCAGGTATACCCCCAGCCGGCAGGTACTGCGCGTGTCCAAGATGATGGTCTTCACGGGGAACGCAAACCCCGATCTGGCGCGACGGATCGTTCGTCAGCTGCACATTCCCCTCGGCGATGCTTCGGTCGGTAAGTTCTCCGACGGCGAAGTCATGATCGAAATCAACGAGAACGTTCGCGGTAAGGACGTCTTCCTGATTCAGCCGACCTGTGCACCCACCAACGACAACCTGATGGAACTGGTAGTGATGGCCGACGCCTTCCGCCGTTCCTCGGCGACTCGCATCACTGCAGTCATCCCCTACTTCGGTTATGCCCGCCAGGATCGCCGTCCGCGTTCCGCGCGCGTGGCAATCAGCGCCAAAGTGGTTGCCGACATGCTCACCGTGGTCGGTATCGACCGCGTGCTGACCGTCGACCTGCACGCTGACCAGATCCAGGGCTTCTTCGACATCCCGGTGGACAACATCTACGGCTCCCCGGTCCTGGTCGACGACATCGAAGACCAGCGCTTCGACAACCTGATGATCGTCTCCCCCGATATCGGTGGCGTCGTACGTGCTCGCGCCGTGGCCAAGAGCCTGGGCGTCGACCTGGCGATCATCGACAAGCGTCGTGAGAAGGCCAACCAGTCCGAAGTGATGCACATCATCGGTGACGTCGAAGGCCGTACCTGCATCCTGGTCGACGACATGGTCGACACTGCCGGCACCCTGTGCCACGCCGCCAAAGCGCTGAAAGAGCGCGGCGCCGCCAAGGTCTACGCCTACTGCACCCACCCGGTGCTGTCCGGCCGCGCCATCGAGAACATCGAGAATTCCGTCCTGGACGAGCTGGTGGTCACCAACACCATCCCGCTGTCCGCTGCGGCGCAGTCCTGCTCGCGCATTCGCCAGCTCGACATCGCCCCGGTCGTCGCCGAAGCGGTTCGCCGCATCAGCAACGAAGAATCGATCAGCGCCATGTTCCGCTAAGCGGAACTGGCCAGATCACACTGCCCCGCCTCGTGCGGGGCTTTTTGCCCTACCGCCCGAGGCTGGTCGCAAGCCACAAGGCGGTTTGGTTATTTTGGAGATGTGAAATGACTGTTGAATTTGCCCTGAATGCCGAAGTGCGTTCCGACCTGGGGAAAGGTGCGAGCCGCCGCCTGCGTCGTAACGTGTCCATGGTGCCTGCCGTGATCTACGGTGGCGACAAAGCCCCGCAATCGATCAGCCTGCTGGCCAAAGACCTGGCCAAGCTGCTGGAAAACGAAGCTGCCTTCAGCCACGTCCTGAGCCTGGACGTTGCCGGTACCAAAGAAAACGTTCTGATCAAAGCCCTGCAGCGCCACCCGGCCAAAGGCTTCGTTCTGCACGCTGACTTCCAGCGCGTCGTAGCCGGCCAGAAACTGACCGCCCACGTACCCCTGCACTTCATCAACGAAGCAACCGCCGTTGGCGTGAAGCAGCAAGGTGGCGAGATCTCCCACACCATCAGCGAAGTCGAAGTTTCCTGCCTGCCGAAAGACCTGCCGGAATTCATCGAAGTCGACATGGCTGCCGTGGAAGTTGGCCAGACTGTCCACATGTCCGACCTGAAGCTGCCGAAAGGCGTTGAGCTGGTTGCTCTGGCTCACGGTAACGACCTGGCTGTCTCCAACATCCACGCCAGCCGCGTTAAAGACGAAGAAGGCGCTGCCGAGTAATCGCAGCGCGGAACCCGCCCGGCAGGCGATCACGCCGGGCGATTTCCTCAAAAGGGCTCCTGTATGACTGCCGTACAACTGATCGTTGGCCTGGGTAACCCCGGCCCCGAATACGACCAGACCCGGCACAATGCAGGGGCCCTTTTCGTTGAGCGCGTGGCCGAGAGCCAGCGCGTCAACCTCAGCGTCGATCGCAAATATTTCGGCCTGGTGGGCAAGTTCGTTCACCAGGGGCGCGAAGTTCGCCTGCTCATCCCCACCACCTACATGAACCGCAGCGGCCAGTCCGTGGCGGCCTTGGCCAATTTCTTCAAGCTCAAGCCCGAAGAAATCCTGGTGGCCCACGACGAACTCGACATGCCACCCGGCGTCGCCAAGCTCAAACAGGGCGGCGGCCACGGTGGGCACAACGGCCTGCGCGACATCATCGCCCAGCTCGGCAACCAGAATAACTTCCATCGCCTGCGGCTCGGCATCGGCCATCCGGGGCACGCCAGCCTGGTATCCGGCTACGTGCTCGGACGCGCCCCACGCAGCGAACAGGAACTGCTCGACAAGAGCATCGACTTCGCCTTGGACGTCCTGCCGGAAATACTTGCCGGCGACTGGGCCGTGGCCATGCGCAAACTGCATAGCCAGAAGGCCACCAAGTAACCACCTTTCCCCCGAGGGACACATCATGGGATTCAACTGCGGCATCGTCGGCCTGCCCAACGTCGGCAAGTCCACCCTGTTCAACGCCCTCACCAAATCCGGCATCGCGGCGGAGAACTTCCCCTTCTGCACCATCGAGCCGAACAGCGGCATCGTGCCCATGCCCGACCCGCGCCTGGATGCCCTGGCCGAGATCGTCAAGCCCGAAAAGGTCATCCCCACCACCATGGAATTCGTCGACATCGCCGGCCTGGTAGCGGGCGCGTCGAAAGGTGAAGGCCTGGGCAACAAGTTCCTCGCCAACATCCGCGAGACCGACGCCATCGCCCACGTGGTGCGCTGCTTCGAAGACGAGAACGTCATCCACGTTGCCAACAGCGTCGACCCCAAGCGCGACATCGAGATCATCGACCTCGAACTGATCATGGCCGACCTCGACAGCTGCGAGAAGCAACTGCAGCGCGTGGCTCGCACCGCCAAGGGTGGCGACAAGGAATCCGTGGCGCAGAAGGCCCTGCTGGAAAAGCTCATCCCCCACCTCACCGAAGGCAAGCCGGCACGCAGCCTGCTCAAAGACCTGGGTGACGACGAGAAGCGCCTGGCCAAGACCTTCCACCTGCTCACCACCAAGCCGGTGATGTACATCGCCAACGTCGCCGAAGACGGCTTCGAGAACAACCCGCACCTCGACGTGGTCAACGCCATCGCCGAAGCGGAAGGCGCCATCGTCGTACCGGTGTGCAACAAGATCGAAGCCGAGATCGCCGAACTGGACGATCTCGAAGAAATGCAGATGTTCCTCGAAACCATGGGCATGGAAGAGCCGGGCCTGAACCGCGTGATCCGCGCCGGTTACTCGCTGCTCAACCTGCAGACCTACTTCACCGCTGGCGTGAAGGAAGTACGCGCCTGGACCGTCAAAGTCGGCGCCACCGCCCCGCAGTCGGCTGCAGCGATCCACACCGACTTTGAAAAAGGCTTCATCCGCGCCGAAGTCATCGCCTACAACGACTTCATCCAGTACAAGGGCGAAGCCGGCGCCAAGGAAGCCGGCAAATGGCGCCTGGAAGGCAAGGACTACATCGTCAAGGACGGCGACGTGATGCACTTCCGCTTTAACGTTTGATCGTTGGGAGCAGTGCATGAACAAAACCCCGCGAAGCGGGGTTTTGTTGTTTTTGGGGTTTGGGAATCTCCAGGTAGCGGCTAGCGCGAACCGGGCATTATGAATCCGCTACGAACGACCCGACTGAACCAGGCCACCCCAGGAAATGGGCTTTTCAGCACTCCCCAATGCTGACTAGACCAGTCCTTCCCAGAAAAATCGACCAATGTAGTCACGTAACCGCTCCATAAACCCCGTCCTGGCGGACGGTTTTTTTTCAGGAAGCAGAGGCAGAAGCTGGCGAGCAACTCCACGGCAGCAGCGCTTCGTAACCCTCGACGCGGCTCGCCGCTGGCAGGCGTTCAAGGATGTGGCGCAACCAGGCATAGGGCTCTCGCCCATTAGCCTTGGCG